>JAIPHP010000014.1 GCA_021735165.1 Candidatus Woesearchaeota archaeon | reverse complement strand
CTTGCTACATCGATGTCGGCTCTTCCTATCCTGGGCGTGCAGAAGCGTCCAAGGGTGGGGGTGTTCACCCATTAAAAGGGATCGTGAGCTGGGTTCAGAACGCTGTGAGGCAGTTTGTTTGATATCTACTGGAAGTGTTTGAGATCTGAAGGGAAGAATCCTTTAGTACGAGAGGAACGAGGAATCGGCGCCACTGGTCGACCAGTTGTCTGACAAGGCACGCTGGGCAGCTACGCGCTAATGGATAAGTGCTGAATGCATCTAAGCACGAAACCAGCCCTGAAAAGAGATCTCTTAGACGCCTATAGAAGATGGGTTTGATAGAATTGGGGTGTACGTACCAAGGCAACGAGGTATTTAGCCCGCAATTACTAAACGTCATTTCCTCTTTTTTTTAAAGGTCTAGGGAGTCAGGATTATTATGCATGGTTTTTTCTTTTTTTTCAAAACTTTTGTTTTGGAGAATATTTTTTTGTTTTTTTTGATGTGTGTTTTTAGGTTTAGTTTCTTTTTCTTAGGTTAGAATTTTGAAATTTTATTGTTTGTAATGGGTGCGAGAATCTAATACTTGTTGTATGTTGTTTTGAGAATGACAAATCTATTATGTTTTGTTTTTGTCATGAATTTTTAGTTCATAAATGTTTTAAAGTATTATTTTTGTTTTTGTTTTTATGATTCATAGAATTGATTCTGTTGAGGAGTTTAAGCACGTTGTTGATGAGAGTTCTAAGCATCCTGTCTTTGTTTTTAAGCATAGTGTTGCTTGTCCTGTTAGTGCTTCTGCTTATAAGATTTTTACTAATTTTATGTTGAAGAATAAGGATAATCCGGATTTGAGTTTTGCTGCGATTATTATTCAGGAGCATAGAGATGTTAGTGATTTTGCTGCTGAGTTTTCTGGTGTTAAGCATGAGTCTCCTCAGGTTTTGTTGTTTAAAGATAAGGGTGTTGTTTGGGATGCTGATCATCATGATATTACTTTGGATTCTTTGAGTATTGCTTTGAAGTAGAGTTTTTTAGTTTATTATTTTGAATTTGGGTAGTGTTTCTTTTATTGTTCCGTATTTTTTTTGGAGTATGTTTTCGTAGATTGGCCAATTTTTGTGGTATGTGTATGTTGTTTTTTCTTCGTTTATTTCTTGGCTTGCTGTTATGTATGCTATTTCTTTTAGGATAAAGGGTGTTGCTTTTTTGTAGTTGTCTGATTTTGTTTTGTTTTGGATTACTTCTTTTGTTGTGTTGTTTATGTCTTGTTGGAATTGTTTGTTTGTTTTGTATAGTCTTATTATTTTTTTGTAGTTTTGTTTGTATTCTTGTTTTGTTTCTATGTCTGTTTCCCAGTTTATTATTTCTATGTTGTTGATGTTTTTGTTTTGTATTATTTCTTTTATTTTGTTTTTTAGGTAGTTTCCTTTTTTTCTTGCTTTTTTCTGTGCTTTTTGTTTTGTGTATCCCATCCCAGTGTATGTGTGGATCATTGGTTTGTCTGGGATCATTATTTTGATTGTTTTGTATTTGTCTTTGGTTTGTGTTATTATTGTTTCTATGTTTTCTTTGTTGTAGTAGCTGTTTTCTATGCTGATTCCTATTATTAGTGTTTCTTGTTCCTTAACCAATTTTTCTTTTGTTTTCATTACTATTTAGTGGTGTTTAAAATATATGAATTTTGTTGTTGTATTTTAAGAATAATGCGATATATTTTTATATTAAATTAAACATTTAGATTATATTGGATAAAAAAGACTATCAAATAATGGAACTTTTAGGTAGAAATTGTAGAATTCCTCATAGTACTATAGGGAGTGCTTTAAAATTATCAAAAGATGCTGTTTTGTATAGAATAAGAAAGTTAGAAATTTCAGAAATGATTAAACAATATGTTTTGTTTATTGATGCGAGGAGACTTGGATTTACAAGATATCATATTCTTGTTAGTTTTGATGCAGATTTGAAGAAATATGGTGATTTGTATTTAGAATTGGCTAAACATCCTTTTGTGATGTGGATAAATAGTTTTATAGGTAGATATGATGCTCAGATAATTGTTGATGCGTGGGATGGATTTCATCTTAACCGTATAAAGGAAGATCTATTTAGTGTATGTAAAAATAAGATTAAGGGGTACGTTGTTCTAACTCATTTATATGATTTGGAATTTACACAGCTTAATCCTTCTATTTATGAAGATGTTGATTTTCAGAAAAAAATGGATCATTCATTTAGCGCACTTATCAATAACAGAAACTTTCCTGTTAGTCCTCATTTTGAAAGACAGCATGTTTCAGAAACTGAAGTTGAATTACTCAAGGAATTATCTGATGATCCAAGAAAATCTCTTATAAATCTTGGTAAAAATATAGGTGTTGATCGAATTACTGCTAAGAAAAGAATTGCAGCTTTAATTAAAGATAAAATAATTCTTAGTTTTGCAATAAGTCCTAATTTAGAAAAACTAGGGTTTGTAACTTATTATTTGCTTGTTCGCCTTAAGCAGGATATACCTTATAATGTTTTAAAAAGACCTTTTGAGAGGCTTCAAAATATTTTTTATGCAGGTAAAATGCTTGGAGATTATGATTTGATTCTTTACTTGAATGCTAGGAATCCGCAAGAGCTTAATTCAAGTATTGAGTTGTTTAAGAAAGATATTGAAGAATATATAATTCATTATGATTTGTTGGTTCAAGATAAGGTGCATTTTTGGAAGCAGTTTACTGCAGGATTGTATTCCGCTTTGAAAAAGTAAGCTTTATAAATGGTTTTCTTTTCCTTTTAGTATTGTGTTTAATTTAATATAATTTAAGAGGGGATTTTTAAGATGTCAGGAGAAATAAC
The DNA here is from genome assembly GCA_021735165.1 of Candidatus Woesearchaeota archaeon. Classification (NCBI taxonomy): domain Archaea; kingdom Nanobdellati; phylum Candidatus Woesearchaeota; species Candidatus Woesearchaeota archaeon. The sequence continues at coordinate 32,538 of JAIPHP010000014.1, read as the reverse complement.
TCATAAATCAGCAGGAAGTTTACAGAAAGGTAACTATGTCGTTGTAGAAGGGGTGGCTTGTACGGTTTCAGACGTTTCAGTTTCAAGACCGGGAAAGCACGGTCATGCGAAGGTCAATTTGATGGCTGTTGGCATTTTAGATGGTAAAAAAAGAAACATGGTTTGTCCGGGGCATGATCATGTTGAGGTTCCTGTTATTGATAAGAGAAATGCTCAAGTTCTTCATCATGATGCTAAGATTGCAAGTGTTATGGATACGGAAACTTATGAGAATTTTGATCTTGAAATTCCTGATGAATTAAAGGGAGAAATTCAGGATGGTCAAACTGTTGTGTATTGGGTCATTTTACAGGATAGAGTTTTAAAACAAATAAAGAGTGATTAGTTGAGGATTGATTATTATGGGTAAATTTCCAGAAGCTGCGGCTAGAATTTTAGATAATATTTTTGTTTGCAAGGATTGCAAGTCGAAAGTTAGAACTACTAATCTTAGAGTTCTTGGCGGTAAAGTCAGGTGTAGGAAGTGTAGTGGTAAGGCTTTGAGACCTGCTAGGAAAAAGTAGATTATTTTTTTGTAGTTTTGTTTTTTTTTGGGCACTTTTTGGTTTTTTTGTGGTTTTGTTTTCTTTTTGATGTTTTAGATTTGCGATTTCTAGAATTTTAGCATATTTATTGGTGGTTTTTTGCTTTTTAACAAATAAAAGCACAATAGCTACTCTCTAATGACAAATTATTTAAAGGTGTTTTGTTTTCTATATTTTAAGTTTATGTTTTTAAAAAATTAAAAGGTGATTTGATGAAAATAAAATTTAAATTTGCAATTCTTTTGTTTGTCTTCGGATTAATATTTATTCCAAGCGTGATGTCTTTGAAAGTTACATATGAAGTAGGATCTGATGCATATGTTGTTCCTGAAAATGCAAAAAAGGATTTTAAAGTAACTCAGCTTGAAGTTAAAGATATTGAAAAAAAGAAGGTTGTTTCTGACAATGCTAAAGATGTTGATGATATAGTAGAAAAAATAAGGTCTGAATTGAAAGATAATGCAGATATAAAATCTAATAATAGGTTCTTTTATATTTATACTAATTATATAGCGCCTCTTATAGGTAACTATTTGGTTTTGGACACAACTCATTTAATGCAAATGCATGATGAGGATTATGCTTTGGCTTCATTTGATAGGGATGGTTCTTATGGTTTTTCTACTAGTTCGAACTTAAATGTTGATGCTGAAGATTTTGATTTAAGAATAGATAATGCCTTTTTGAACGCAAGAGAAAACATTGAGATGGTTGCAGATAATTTTGCTTTTAATTCTCAGAATAATATTCAATTAGATGCAGATGGAAGGATGGATTTAACTGGAAATGTAATTAATATCGACGGTTCTAATTTAATAACGCTTGGTTCAGATGATTTTTTAATTGAATCAGATAGTGTTCAAGGTTATGGTGACTTCCTTGAGTTGAATTATGATACTTTTTCACTTAGCGCTTCTGATTTTGAGCTGAATGTTGAAGAATTAATTTCTGAAGATGATATCAGCATGGTTTTTGAAGAAGGTGTCGATGTTGAAACTGATGAAGATTTAGTTGTTGATGTTGGAGAAGACTTTTATTTGAATGCAGAGGGAATAACTTTAGAATCTGAAACTCCAATAAATATTGATGGAAATATTAATCTTGATGGAGATCTTTTGTTTGATTCAAATGATGGTGTTGTTTTGCGGTCGTCAAATGGGAATTCCTGGTTGTTAAAGGTTGATGATAATGGTAATTTGTTCACTCAACCAGTAGATAGTGCTACTAATGACACTGGAGGAGACTCAGGTGAATATATGGGCGATAAAGTGTTAGGTGATTCAGATGCTCCTGTCACGATAACTATGTTTGCAGGGTTTGAAGATCCGTACTCTAAGCAGTTTATGACTAATACTTTTGGTTTGATTATTGATGAATATATTGAATCTGAAGATGTTTTATTTGTTTTTAAAAATTATCCTTTGATTGGTATCCAGCCTAATTCTTTGAATGCTTCAGTTGCCGCTGAGTGTGCAGCTCATCAAGGAAAATTTTGGGAGTATTCTTTTGAATTATTTAATTTAGATAATTTAGATTCAGTTAATTATGTTGAAGTTGCTTCTGAATTGGGTTTGGATGAAGACGATTTTATAGATTGTTTGCAAGATGATTACGCTTTAAATCAAATTTTTGAGGAGATTGAAGAAGGAGATGACCTTGGTATAACAGGAACTCCAACATTTTTTATTAATGATGTTGAATTAATTGGCGCGCATCCTTTTTCTGATTTTCAGGAGATAATTGATGGCGAGTTAGAAGGATAAATTTTTTTGTTTTTTTGTTTTTTTTTAAAGTAACTTTGTGTTGTGACGGGTCATTTTAATAATAACATTTATAAAGTAATTGTTTCGTTTTTCTTTTTATGAGCTTTGAATGGTTTTGGGATTGGGGCATAGCTGCTCTTTTTTACATTATAATCATTTTGTTAATCTATTTTAATAGGAAGAAATTTGATATAGAGCATAAAGTAATTGCTTTGTATAGGACTAAGTTTGGTTTGAAACTGATGAACTTTATTGGTGCTAAGCACCCTAAATTTATTGGTTTTTTAGGTAATGTTGGTATTTATGTTGGTTTTTTAGGTATGCTTGTGATGATTGGGTTTATGTTTTTTGGGACTTATCAATTAGTGTTTGTTCCTTCTGCACCTCCTATGTTTAGTCCTGTAATTCCCGGGTTTCAGATTCCTGGAAGTCCTTTTAAGTTTCCTTTATTTGAAGGTTTATTGTCTTTGTTTATTGTTGTTGTTATTCATGAATTTAGTCACGGTGTTGTTGCTAGGGCGCATGGTATTAAGGTTAATAATAGCGGTTTTGTTATGATTGGGCCTATTCCTGGTGCTTTTGTTGAGCCTGATGAAAAACAGCTTAAGAAAAAGAGTAAAAAAGTTCAGCTTAGTATTTTTGCTGCGGGTCCTTGGTCTAATATTATTGCGGCATTTATTTTTTTGTTGTTGTTAAATGGTTTTGTTTTTTTAACTGCTTCAAGTTATACGCCTACAGGTGTTGTGATTGAGGATTTTACTAATAAAGAGGATGTTTTAGCTAGTGGTAGATTGGCAGGGTTTTCTAAGGGTGATGTTATTATTGGTGTTGATAATGTTTCTGTTGGCGGGGTTTGGGAGTTATCTGATTCTTTAGTGAATAAGTCTCCAGGCGATGTTGTTTTGATTAAAACGGATTTTTTTGAGAAAGAAATAGTTTTGGATGCTCATGCTTTAAATGGTAGCGTTCCTGTTGTAGGTATAATTGCCAATCATAGACTTGATGCTAGTAATGCGTTTATGGGCGTTATTAAGCCTGTTTATTTGTGGTTTGTTGGCAATCCTTATGATACTGGTTTTATTCCCAGGCTTGGCGTGCTTGGCTTGTTGTATGTTTTAAGTTTAGGTATTGGGTTGGTTAATTTGTTGCCTATTGGTCCTACGGATGGTGGTAGGATGTATTTGTTAGCGTTGCAGAAGTTTTTTAAAAATGATAAGGCTATGTTGATTTGGTCTAAAACTGCTTTGATTCTTGTCATTTTGTTGATTTTCTTGGTTGTTATGCCTATTTTAAGGGAAATTTTTAGTGGTTTAGTTTGAAATTTGTTGTTTATTGTTTTGTTTACTAATAACATTTTTAAGTGGATTTAATTTCTTTTTTTTATGATGGATGATTTTAAAGCTTTAAGGGAAAAAAATATTGAGTTTGTAAAGAGACAAATTAAGAATTCTGTATCAAAAGATTTGATGATTGTTCATGCTATTAATAACATTGAGGAACTAGAAAGGATAATTAATGTTTTAGTTGGACGTTTGAGGGAGTGGTTTGCTAATGAGGATCCTGAACTTGAAGATGAGGTTTCCGATAATGAATTTTTTGTTTCTAAAGTTTTGTCTTTTGAGGGTACTGGTTCTTTGATGGGTGGTTCTTTTGATGAGGATGATGAAAAAGCAGTCAAAGCTTTAGCAATTAGCATTCATGGTTTGATTCAGACAAAGAATTTTTTGCTTGTTTATTTGGAAAAAACAATGGGTGTTGTTTGTCCAAATATTCTTGCTTTGGCTGGGAAGACTATTGGTGCAAAACTTATTAGAGAGGCGGGGAGTTTGAAGAGGCTTGCTTTGTTCCAGAGCTCTACTGTTCAGTTACTTGGTGCTGAAAAAGCATTGTTTAGGCATTTAAAATCAGGTGCTAAGAGTCCTAAATATGGTCATATTGTCAATCACCCGATTATTATTGCGTGTTCTGCTGGGGATAAAGGTAAGGCTGCAAGGATGCTTGGTGATAAATTAAGTATGTGTGCGCGTTTGGATTATTTTAAGGGCGAATTTAAAGCTGAGGAATATTATTCTGAGTTAAAGGAGCGTTTTGATAAGAATGGATGAAGTAAATAAATTTAGGGTTTTTAAGATTGGTAAAGGTAAGAAGTCTTCTTATTTTACTAAGAGCATTTATCTTAAATTTGTGGGTTTTGATGAAAAATTATTTAGGCAGGGCAGTGATGTTTTTCGAGAAGTTAGTCCTATGCGTAGCAAGTTTATAGCTGCTATTGCTAAAGGTTTGAGTCAGACAGGGATTAGAGAAGGCAGTGTTGTTTTATACCTTGGTGCTAGCCATGGTTATACGCCTAGTTTTATTAGCGATATTGTCGGTGAGAGTGGTTTTGTTTTTTGTTTAGATTTTGCGCCTCGTGTTGTTCGTGATTTAGTGTTTGTTTGTGAAAAAAGAGCTAATATGGCTCCTGTTCTTGCTGATGCATTTCAGATTAACACTTTTAAGACTTCTGTGCCTGGTAAGGTAGATGTTGTGTTTCAAGATATTGCTCAAAGAAACCAGGTTGAAATTTTTGTTAAGAATTGTGATTATTTTTTGAAGCCTGGAGGTTTTGGTCTTTTGGCTTTGAAAGCTAGAAGTGTTGATGTGAGTAGGAAGCCTAAGGATATTTTTAAGGAAACTAGGACTTTTTTGGAGAAAAAATATTTTGTTGTTGATTATCGTGAATTAGATCCTTTTGAGAAAGATCATGCTTTTTTTGTAGTTAAAAAGAAATGATTTTTTTGGGAGTTCATTTATTTTTTGATGTATTCGTATATTTCTTTTGATATCTGTTTCATTGTTTCTATTGATTCTGGTTCTGTTGTGTTTTTGCTCATTATGCATAAAATGTAATTTGTTTTTTGTGTGTATATTATTCCGCAGTCATGGTAACTTTCTTCTTCTTTCCAAAATCCGATTTTGTGACTTATTGTTGTTCCTTTTGGAAGTCCTGAGGGTATCCATTTGTTATGTATTGTGTTTGTTAGTGTTCGTAGTATCCATTGAGAATATGGTTTTCTTAAGTAGCTTGATAAATATAGTGATCTAAATATGTTTGTGTATTGTTTTGGGGTCATTTTTGTTGTGCCTTCTGGTTTTAGTATTGTTGTTGTTAGGGGCATGCCCATAGATAATCTTGCTTCTATGTATTTTTCAGTAGGCAAATTTCTAAATAGTGCGTGGTTTGCAGAATTATCTGATTTTTGTAGGGATATTTTTAGTAATTCTTCTATTGTTTTGTCTGTTCCTATGTCTTTTTCTGTTAGAACTCCGAGGAATTGTCCTGAGCTCATATCTATGTCTAGTTGTGTTATTTTTATTGTTTTATTCATTGTCAGTTTTTTTTCTTCTACCATTTTGAGTATTGCTGCGGTTGTTGGTATTTTTAGGAGACTTGCAGGAGTGTATTTTTCTTTTCCATTTATTTCTAGTGATGCTCCTGTTTTTAAGTCTTCAAAGTATATGCTGTAGGTTCCTTGGGTTTTATTTGTTATTTCTTGGAGTTTTTGTTCTAGCGGTTTATATGTTATTATTGCATTTTCTTGAAATTTTTGAAAGTCTTCTATTTCTTTGTTTGCTATGTGCGGGTTTAGTAGGTCGTATTCTTCTTGGCTTGTTTTGTTTTCTGTAAGAATAATCATTGCGAGTATTATTGTTGTTATGAAGAATATTATTGTTAGTGTTAGGTATGTGTTTTTTTGAGAAAGTTTTATTTTGTTCAAGAGCGTTGTTTTTGTTGTTGTATTTATATTTTTTTCTTTATTGCGCGCTAGATACGCTTTTGCGTTTCTAAGAGACTTGGAGCAGCGATTTTCATTATTTTAGTGGTTATTTTATAAGAATTAATATAAATTAGTTGTTGTTCTGTTTTTTCATGGATAGGTATGTTCGTCAGATTAAACTTTCGGAGATTGGAGTAGAAGGTCAAAGGAAACTTAGAGATAGTTCTGTGGTTGTTGTTGGTGTAGGAGCGCTTGGAACTTTGTCTGCTGAAATTTTAGTGAGGATGGGTATTGGCAAGGTTTGTTTGGTTGATGGGGATAGGGTTTCTCTTGTCAATCTTCATAGGCAGGTTTTGTTTTGTGAAGATGATGTTGATAAGTTGAAGGTTTTGGTTGCAAAGGAGAAATTAGGTAGGCTGAATTCAAGTGTAAAAGTTGATGTTGTTGATGAATTTTTAAATGAAGATAATGTGGATGTGTTGCTTTTTGGGTTTGATTTGATTTTGGATTGTACTGATAATATGAAAGCTCGGCAGGTTATTAATGATTTTTGTTTTCGTTTTGGGAAAACTTGGATTTATGCTGCTGCATCTTCTGTGAGAGGTAATGTTGCTGTTATTGATGATGCTGAGAAGTTTAGTTCTTTTTTTAGAACGGGGGAGACTTTTGATAGTTGTTCAGATGTTGGCGTTTTTAGTCCTGTTTGTTCTTTGGTTTCAAGTATTCAGGTTTCTGAAACTGTTAAATTTTTGCTTGGGAAAGAGTATTCTAAAGAACTTTTGAGATTTGATTTATGGAAGAATTCTTTTGATAAAATAAAACTATAAAAAAATATTTTTTTTAGCAGTCACTTTTTTCCGTTTTTATTGAATTTTAGCAACAAAAGGTTTAATGCCCTGGCCTGTTTAGAAATTCTTTGAATTTTTGACATACAGATAGCTTTGCTTCACGTAAAAAGCTTGCTTTTTAGTGTACAAAAATCTTTTTAGATTTCTTGTTGTTTTTGCATTTAGGTTGGGGATTAATTCACGTTTTCTTTATTGTATATATTGTCCATGTCTGTGACTTCGTCCGTTCCAAATATAAAATTTTCATGTATGTCTCTTATGTCTTTTGAATCATAGGTTCCAAGAGAGGGCCACATATTATTTGCTAGTATTGGTAGGTATTTTTTGTCGTTGTTTATGTGGCTTATTTTAACTTCCGCGGTTTCTATTCCATAAACTAGTTTGCCAGCTTCATCAACTTCTATTGGTTCTAGCTCAAATATGTCTTGTATTGCTGTTGTTCTAAGTATGTCTTCGTGGTTGTAAGTTTCTATGTCTTCTTTTGGGTCGTCTAAGTAATTTTTTTTAATCCAGTCAATGCCTTCTTTTTCAAGTATGTATGTTAATTCGTTTGTTTTTTCTCCGAAACCTATGTTTTTTATGAATCCTATTCCTGTAGTTATTTTTTTGTAGTCTGATTCTGCTTTTAATAAGTATAGGAAGTCTATGTCTTTGGGAAATATTTTTAGTTCTAAGTTATCTCCTTTTATTTTTGTTATTTTTGTCTTGGTTTGTTTATCGTAGAATACGGGTGTTTCATAAATGTCTTTTATGAATTCTGTTCCTTCTTTTGTTAATTCTATTGCTTTCCAGTTTGTTAGATTTTTGTTTTCAAAAGGAATTGTGTTTTTTATGTATGGTGCTCCTCTTTTGTTACTTTTTTTTGCTTCTTTTAGAAACATTTCTGTGAATTCTTTTTCTTCTTGTGTTATTTTGTTTGTTGTTATTATTTTATTGTTATCAAGAACAAAGTGTTTTATTATCATTGTGTGTTTCCTCCGTTGTGTTCGTTTTAGGTTTTAGGTTTGTGTGTTTGAGGTTATTTATAAACATTTCCATTTTGTATTTACTGTTGAGTGAAAATTCTGCATTTTTATATCTATGTTTCTTGTTCTTTTTTATGAAGAGTGGTTCTTTTTATTTAGAAGTATTTAAGTTTTTCTTAGATTTTTGAATTTTTTCTTGCGTTTTTTTTAACTAATTTAGAGCTTGATTGTATTTTTTCTCTGCCTACGTTGAATTTCATATCTATTTTTAGTTCTTTTCATAATTTGTGTTCTTGTATGAATTTGTAATTTTATTTTTTTGTTAGCTAATTATGGTTGTTTATTGTCGTTATTAAGAAATCTTTGGGTTTCTTTGTTTCTTTCATCAATTTTACATATGAACGCCAGAAAGGTAATATCTTTTAAGATGGATATGAATGGTACTTTGCTTAGTATGTTCAAAAATTTGTGATTAAGAAACAATTGTTAAAGTTCGGCTTTTTAAGGCGGGGATGGATTGTTTCAGCAATTTTTTTTACGTGTCATTTATATTTTGGACTAAAGTCTCTGCTTATTATAATTCGTTTCATTTTTGTATTTCTATTTTTAGTTCTTCTGATTTTTTATAGTTTATTATGTTTATTATTCCGACTTTTTTTATGTCTTCTTCTATGAGTTGTATATTTTTTTGTTTTTCTTCGGCACAGTGTATTGTTATTTCTTGAAGTTCTTCTTTAAGGCTTAATTTGTTTTCTGATTTATATTTTCTTATTTCTGCTATGATTTCTACTGCTAAGTCGCCTGTTTTTTCTGCTTCTTCATCAACTAATTCTGGATTGTATTCTGGCCACTTTGTTATATGTATGCTTTTTTGTTTTTCAAAATCTTTGAAGTATGCGTGGTATATTTCTTCTGTTATGAAGGGCATTATTGGTGCAAATAACTTTATTTGTGTGAGTAATGTATGGTATAGTGTTGTTTGTGCCGCGGTTTTTGATTTTATATTTGTTTCTTCTCCGTATGTTCTGTGTTTTACGAATTCTAAGTAGTTGTCGCAGAATTTTTGCCAGAAAAATTTGTCTGTTTCGTGTTTTGATTTGCTGTATTCGTATTCTTCAAATCCTTCCGTGGATTTTTTTATTGTTTTTTGGAGTTTTGATAAGAGCCATTTATCCATGATTTCTAATGAATCTGTTTTTAGAGTGTTGGTATTTGAATCGTGGTCTGGTTTGTAGCCTTCTAAGTTCATCATGGTGAATTTTGAAGCGTTGAATAATTTTGTGATTGTTTTTTTTCCTGTTTGCACATCTTTTTCTTGGTATGGTGTGTCTTCTCCAAGTCTTGATCCTGCTGCCCAGTATCTTATGCTGTCTGATCCGTATTTTTCTGTTATGTCTTGCGGGCTTATTGTATTCCCTTTGCTTTTGCTCATCTTGTTTCCTTTTGGATCTAAGACGAATCCTGAGATCATTATTTGTTTCCAGGGTACTTGATTGTGGTGGTATATGCCTTTTGTTATTGTGTAAAATGCCCAGGTTCTTATTATGTCGTGGGATTGTAATCTTATTGTTTCAGGGTACATTTTTTTGAACTTTTCAGAATTGTTCGTCCAGTCTAATGCTATTTGTGGTGTTAATGAGGATGTTGCCCATGTATCCATAACGTCTGTTTCTGGAATGATATTTTCAGTTTCATGTCCTTTAGGTTTATCTTTTAGAGGGTATACTGGTAGTTGTGGTTCTTCTGCAAGTATTATTTCTCCTGTATCTTTATTTCTCCATACAGGAAATGGCGCTCCAAAGTGTCTTTGTCTGCTTATGCACCAATCCCATTGAAGATTTTCTACCCAGTGTATGTATCTTTTTTTCATGAATTCAGGGTGCCAAGTTATTTTGTCTGCTGCTTCTATTAGTTCTTGTTTTTTATCTAACACTCGTATGAACCATTGTTTTGTTTTTAGTATTTCTATTTCTGTTCCGCATTTGTCGTGTACGTTGACTGCGTGTTTTATTTCTTTTTGTTTTAATAGGAATCCTTCTTTTTTTAGGTCTTCAAGGATTGCTTTTCTTGCTTCCTTTATTTCGAGTCCTTCATATTTTCCTGCTTCTTTGTTCATTCTTCCATCTTTTGTAAATACTGTTTTTAAAGAGAGTTTGTATTTATGCCATTTTTCTACGTCTTCTTTGTCTCCGAAGGTGCAAACCATCATGAGTCCTGTTCCTTTGTCCATTGTTACTGATTCGTCAAACATTATTGGTACTTCATAATTAAATAGAGGTACTGTCGCGAATTTTCCTTTTAATTCTTTATATCTCTCATCGTCTGGATGCGCGAATAGTGCTACACAGGAAGGTATCATCTCAGGTCTTGTTGTTGCTATTATAAGGTCTTTTTGTCCTTGTTTGAATATTATGTCTGAGAAGTGTGATGTCATTTCTACATTTTCAAATTCTGCTTGAGCGATCGCTGTTTGACATTTTGGGCACCAGCTCATCGGACTTTCTTGTTCGTAGATTCTTCCTTTTTTGTATAATTCTATGAAACTTTTTTGTGATGTTTTTATTGAATGTTTGCTTATTGTTGAATAAGATTTTTTGTAATCTGCGCTTATTCCGAGTTTTTCCCAGTCTGCTATGAATTCCGGTTTTATTTCTTCTATTGTTTTTTCACAGAGTTCTATGAATTCTGATCTTTCCATTTTTGTGGATTTTACTTTTTTTGTTTTTTCTATAAGTCGTTCAGTTGGCAGTCCATTGTCATCTGTTCCAAATGGGTAGAATATTATTTTTCCTTTCATTCTGTGGAATCTTACTATCATGTCTCCTTGTGCATAGGAGAATGCGTGTCCGATGTGCATTTTTCCGCTAACTGTTGGCGGAGGCGTATCTATTGAATAGATTTCTTTAGTTTCATCCAGGCTTTGTTCTTTGAATGTAAAAATGTTTTTTTCAGCCCAGTATTTCATCCATTTTTCTTCTGATTCTTTTGGTTCGTATCTTTTTGGTAATTCCACTTAAGTTCCCTCTTAATTGTTTAGATTTAGATGTTATTTATATAGTTTTTTGGATGTTTATAGTTGATCTGCTGTTTTTAAGGGGTAGCCATTTATTTCAAGGCCTTTTTTTAGGTTTATTGGTCCGCATTGCATGCAAAGAAAAAAGGTTCCGTATTTTCCTTGTTTGATGTCTAGCCAGTCTCCGCAGGCACATTTTACATCTAATAATTCTTCATCTTTGTGTTTTTGACAGGTTGTTAGTCCTTGCTTGTTCTTTATTGTTGATTGTTCTCCGCAGATGAAACATTCGTCTATTTTTGATGCTCCATATATTTTTTTTCTGAACATTTTTACAGCCACTCAGTCATGGTTTTTATTTTTTGTTGTATTTGTTCTTCGTTTTTTTTGTTATAAAATATTATGTCTATTGATTTGTATTTTTCGTTGTTATTGTTGTGTTTGTTTTTTATGTTTTGTTTTTTATGTTTTGTTGAGTTTAGAATTATGAATGAATTCATATTTTTTATTTGCGCCATGTGGTAACTCCATGTTTTTTTTATCGCTTCTTCAGGAGTGCTTTTTTCTTTTTTTATGGTTTCATTTATTTTTTTTAGGTCATATCCATAATTTATGTCCGCATAATATCCTATTATTTTATTTTCTAAGTTTTCATATATTTGGTTGAATATTTTATATCCTTGTATTCTTGTTTTTGGTTTTGGAGTTGAATCTAGGCCTTGTATTGTGTCTATTCTTAAGAATAATAGGTTTGCTCTTACTTGTCCATGGCCAAGTTTTGTGGTTTTGTGAAATATTTCGTATTCAGTTTCTGTAATTTTTTTTAAATTTAGGGAGTTCATAAGAATTGTGGTGTTAAATTGCGTTTAATAAATTTTTGGGTGAAAGTTAATGTGTTTTTTCTAAGAAGATTTTTGTGTGCGATAGGCATGGTTTGTCCTTTTTGCTAAGTTTTCCGCACTCTTTTTGTACATTTTAGATTGTATGAATTTGTATGTTCCTATTATTATTAATGCAGCGCTTAGAATTAAACCAGGCGATTTTAAATCTTTTATCTTGTTTTGAGTGTGTTCAAACATTTTGTATTGTTCTGTTTTTTGTATTGTGATTATTTCTTTTTTGATAGAATTTATTTTTTCGTCTATTAGTTTGTCTATTGTTGTATTTGGGATTTTCAGGGAGGTTATTTCTTGGTTTATTATAGATTTTTTTTCTTGAATTTCTTCAAGTTTTGATTTGTGAGCTTTGTATAGTTTCATTTCATATGAGTCTGCTATATCTTTATGTAGGGGTGATAGCGAGAATGTGATTCCTGCAGTAACTGCTCCTGCAGTTGCAAATCCATATGCTGATATTTTGCTTTTTCTCTCGTTTTTTTCTTCTAAATGTTGTAACTTGATAAGAGAATCATAATCTTTTATTCCTTGAAATTTTGTTTTCACTTTGTTTTCATAGACAGGTAATTAATGATGACTTATATACTTTTCATTCTTTACCACTTAGAAGTTAATACTTTTTTTGTATCGGGTTTGGTTGTGTGAAAAAATGGGTGGTTGCTTGTATTTTTATTGTTCTTATTTTTTTTAAAGAAAAAAAAAGCGGACGGAGGGATTTGAACCCCCGAATAACCGCTATCAGCTTTTTATCATCGTTCACATACTTTAGTTGTGAACTCATCATAGCAGTTTCTGCTTGTGTTCTGCAGGCGGTCGCCTTAGACCGCTTGGCTACGTCCGCATTTATGAATTTTTTTACATTAGGGCTTATTCTTGGAAGGTAACTTGTTATTTTTCCAAAAAATAAATTTGGATATTGTTTTTGGATCGCTGAAACCTATTTCATCAACCCATTTTTTAAGCATTTGTTCTTCACTTAAATATATTCTTGTTGTTTTGTCGTATTTAGAAGGCATTTTGTTCACTTTAAATTCTTTTCGTTTAATGATGTGTGTATTTGTTTGATCTTGTTTATTGCGCGCTATTTTTTTCTGCATGCGGGTTACATTGTTTGTGATTTGCAAATGTTGTGATGTTTTCTAAGAACTTCCGAAACTGCTGAAGACTATTTTTTTAGAGGGATATATGTGATCTTCTGAAAGTATTGTAGATTCCATGTGTGTTATGCTAGACGCGAATTCTCTTTCAATTTGGTTTATTATTGTGTTGTATTCGTTGTAGTTTTCTACAATAACTTCAAGTTCCATGTCCCAAGGAGCGATTGTTCTAAGTGAGTGTATTATGTTTGGATGTTGTTTTATGAATTCTAGAAAGCGGCTTTCTTCTTTTTTTGTCAGGTTCTTGAAATAGATAAATGTCTTAAAAAATTCATATCCTAGACTGTGAAAATCTATTTCAGTTTTGTATTGGAGAACTATTCCAAGTTTCTCTATTTTTTTTATTCTGTTTCTTATCGTGTCTGAACTGACTTTGAATTTATTTGCTAGATTTACAGTAGACATTTTTGAATTTTGAAAAATGCTTGCAAGTATGTTTTTATCAAGAGAGTCTATGTTATTTTTTTCAGGATTTCCAAAAAGCTTGTATTCTGAAATTTTGTCTTTTGCAAGAAAATTTTTTGAATAGACTTTTGCATCAACTACTATTGCTGCGGTTTGTGTCAGGATAAGTTCTTTGAATTCTGAAAATAATCTTTGCTTAAAATCATAGAAATCTGTATTTGTATATGAGAAGAATGTTAGTCCTGTTGTGAATACTCCATCCCCTATACCTAACCAGAATAGGGTTTTCTCATTTTTTACATACTCGTAGAATCTGTTGCGTTCTTCAGGTATGTTTACTAGTTTTAAATATAACTTATATACTTGATAGCCTAGTTTTGGCGGATCTATCCATGTAAAATATCTTGTTATGATTCCTTTTTTTTCAAGCTGTCTGATTCTGTAACGTGCAGATTCTTTTGACCTGTTTATTTTTTTGGCTAGCTGAGTTTCTGCGATTCTCGCATTTTGGTCTAATTCAAAGAGTATTCTTTTGTCATATTTGTCTAAGGAAATCATGTTATTTAGTCAATAAGCTATTTCTATTATATAAATGTGTCGTAATATTTACTAATTTTTAAGAACATATTTAATATAGTTGTGTTGACTACAAAATAGTGATGAATTTCAATAATCGGATTTATTTCAATGGACGGCCGTCGCAAGATGAGCAAGAAACGGCTAAACGGAAAGGATATCCTCTAACACTTTCATTGTCGTTGGGTGCAAAAGGGAGTCGCGGCAGAATTTGTGATTTGGCTTGTGAAGGTTGTTATGCTGTGAATCTTAGAAATGATAGTTGCGAAAAATTCGAGAACAAAAAAAAGCTTTCTATGGAAGATGCGTGTGAAATCATAAAAAAATTCAAAAATATTGGAGGTAAATATGTTATTACAGCAGGTCCGGGAGAACCATTTTTAGATTCTCTTTTTTATAATAGAAAAACTTTTTTAAATAAGGTTACAGGATCTTTATTTCCTCTCCTTGATTATGCTGTTGAATTGGGGTTGCACTGGACTTTTTTTACTAATATGACTGCGCTTTATGATGAAACTCTTGCAAATGAATTAGTCAAAAGAAAAGATAACCTTAGCGTTATTGGGAAGTTGCACACTCTTAACCCTGAATTGCATGATAAACTAGTTGGAGGGAAAGGAAAATATTCAAAAATAAATTGTGTGCGGGTTGGAAACAATGAATATATCCCTATAGGGCTTCATAACTTAATAAAAAATGGTTTTCAGGAAGTAAAAAAAGAATTGGGTAAATCAGTTACAAATCTAGGTGTTGAAGTTAACATGTTTAAACAAAATTACAAAGATATTCCAAGAGTGACTGAATGGTGTGTGGAAAACGGCATATATCCTAACATTGAAGGTTTGGAGATTGCAGGAGATGCTATACAAAAAGAATCAAAGTTGAAATTAAGTTCTAAGGAAAAAGTTTGGCTGGAAAATAAATTGGAAGGTATTTTGGGAAAAGAATTTTTTTATGACAGGATTGGCACGACCGATTTTTGTTATAGTTTTCAGGGGTTGACCCTTGATCAATATGGAAATGCAAAAGTTTGTTTCGTTGTTGACGATATGGCAGAATATAATGTCAAGAAATATGGGGTTAAGGGGGTGTGGTATAAGATTGAAAAAACAAGATCAAAGATTACGGACTATGTTGAAAGTCAAATGGAAAGGGATATATGTTTACTTCCTGAATGTCGTCTTGGCATCTTGGCAAGCAAGCTTCCTAAAAGGTTGTTCTTAAAAAACACTGTTAAGAAAAAATGATTGGCATAATTGGTGGAGCAGGACCTGAAGCATCAGCAAAGCTTTATTTGAGAATTATTGAAAAATGCAAAGAAAAAGGTGCACTCTATGATTGGCAGTTTCCACATATTTTTATTGACAGTGTACCTTTTGATGATATTATTTCCAAGACAACTTCAGATTATGTTGGCACGCAGGTCAAAGAAAGCATTTTAAGGCTGAAAAATGCAGGTGCTAAGCACATATTCGCTAATTGCAACAGTTTGCATGCAATAATTAGGGAAGGAAATCACGATGTCTTTGATTTACCAAAAGAAGTTAGTCAAAGAGTCAGAAATAATGTTTTTACTAGAATTGTGTTGTTAGCGACTTCAGCGACGATAAAGCATAATATTTATGAGGGCTTTGATTTGCCGACTGGCAAGGATCAAGAACTTTTAGATGATATTATTTTAAATATCGGAATTAGAGATAAAAGAAAAAAAGAGTTTGAATATCTTGTAAAGAAACAAAATGCTGACTGCATAATTTTGGGTTGTACTGACTTAAGTTTGTTTTATAATGTAATTCCTAAAAATGTGGTTGATAGTCTTGAGGTTCTTGCAGATGTTATAGTTAGTTACTCAAAAGTAAAATATATTTTTTGAATTTGGCAAAATTTTAAATACTTGGTTTTATTTCTGTTTCTTCATGAATAATGATTTGACTAATAAGAATAATTTTGTTATTTCTTTAAGGGATCATTTAATTAATTGGTTTGGTACTGATAGGGCCTATACTTATGGTGAGGGTAATTCTGAAGTCAGGGTTACTAAGGGCTTTTATTGTTTATATCGTAGGGAAGGCAGTGAACCTGAAGACATTACTGGTTTTTGTTTTAGAAAAGATTTATGTGCTAAGGTATTATATGAAAAAAAGGATATTTTAGATCATATATGTGATTTTGCTATGAACGTTCCTAGTTTAGAGGAAGTAAGTCTTTCTGATAATGGTTTAAGTTTTAGCCTAAATGATAAAAATTATTTAGTTAGTGTCGGTATTGGTAAAGGTCCTTATGATGTTATTGATGTTTCTGTTATGGAGTCTATTTCTGTTAAGAATTTTTTTAAGTGATTTGTCGGTTTTTTTAAGTAAAATAAAAAATTTATGTGCTTAAGCATCAACAAAACACATCTTAGTGTTCTTGGAAATAATATTATTGCGCGCTAGTGAAGGGAGTTTAATACAAATAAATGCTTTGCATTTATTGTACACAAAATTTTTGTTTTTGTCGTGCCCCGTCCTACTCAGAAATCTTTGACTTTTGGCATGCGAATAAAAGCTTTGTTTTTATTGCACACAAAAATGTTCGTTCATTTTTGTTGTGCCAGAAACTTTGTTTCTATGCATAAACGGACAAAATAATTTTAAATAAAAAATAAAAAAATTAGTATGTTGGTATATTTGGCGTGTTTTCTGTTGTCAATTCTATGTTTTTTATACCTTTAAGTGTTTCTAAGTTGTTTATTCTTAGTAGGTATGGGCTTTTTGTGTACAGCTCATCTTCTATGTATAGGCTTCTTTCTACGCTTGGGCTCCATCTGTTGTTTGTTCCTTCGCTGTGGTCTATTAGGCCTCTTAGTTCTACTTCGTCTTTTGTTATTTTGAATACTAATGCTCCGTTGTAGTTTTCATCTTGGTCTTGGTAGTTGTAGTTAAATGCAGGTATTACTAGGAGTTCTTTTTCTTTATTAAAAAGGAATGCTTTGTGTTCCCATTCTGCTGAGGTGCTTGAATATTTCTGGTCTGAAACATATTTCGCTACTTCTTTTGGTTCAGTAACATCTGTTACATCAAACAAGCTTATTTTGATTCCTTGTTGTCTTCCTGTTTCTGTTGCATCTCTTCCTATTCCTATGATTGTGTTTTCATCGTATGGATGTAGGTATCTTGAGAATCCTGGTATTTTTAGTTCTCCTAGATTCTCAGGATTTTTTGGGTCTGATAGGTCTATTACAAAGAACGGGTCTACTTGTCTGAATGTTACCATGTAGAGTTTGTCTTGTATGAATCTTGTGCTGTATATTGTTTCTCCTTGTGCTAGTCCTTCTATGCTCCCTAGTAACTCCAAATCTTGATTAAGTGTGTAAACATTGTTCTTTGTGTTTTGATTCCATATGGGAGGCATCGGCATTATATCTAGTCTTTCATTATTTGTTGTTTGTTCTTGTTTTGTTTCTTGCGTGTATCTTTCTCTTGTCGTGGTTGCAACTCTTAATATTTCTTTGTGTTCGTCCATTGCGAATTGGTTGTTTAGGGTTCCTGGTATTCTTGTGTTTGATTGTAGTTGTATGTTGTTTTCTACGTTTACTTTATTTATTATTGTGTATTCTAGATATTTTAGTTCTTTTAGTTTTTCTTTTAGTTTTTGTTCTGTTTGTTCTTGTATTTCTTCTCTTTTTTCTTCTTGTAATGCGTATAGGTATTCGTTGTAGAGTTGACTTATTTTTTGTGTTTTTTCTGCTGAGTTTAGGATGTCTGTGTCTACTTCTCGTATTTTTTGTATTAGTGTTTTGTAGTGTTCAGGCATTTCTGGTTCCATTACTTTTTGTAATATTTCTTGTCTTAGTTCCCATTCGCTTATGTATTCTGTGTGGGCTAGGTAGATGTTGTTGTTTGACATGTAAGTTGTTGGTTGTCCTTCAACTGTTATCATTTTACTTTCGTCAAGTTCGTTATTTTCTGTATTTATTTGGTGTATTCCTATCAGTCTTGGGTTTTGGTAGTTTATGTTGAAGTATTCTATGTTTTTTGGTTCAATTTGCGTTATTGTGTTATCTTCTATTATTATTGGCATAGGGGTTATTATTCTGTTTTCAGGGTTGGTGTTTGTCATTAGGTATATTTTGTTGTTTATCATTCTTGATTCTAAGTAATTTCCTTCGAATTTGTATGTTTTTTTGAGTTCAGGAGTTATTTTGTCTGTGATATCATATATTTCAAGGTATGTCATTCCATTGTTTATTCTTATTTTTGCTTCGTCATAGATGTTGTTGTAGTCTACGTTTCCAAATATTGCTAATTTGTTTTTTTCTATAAATAGTCCTGTAGGCGTATTTTTTAGTTTTATTGTGGATATTATTTCTGCGTCTTCTCCAGGGTACGCGTTTATTATAAATAGTGTTTTATCTGTTATTGTATATATGTATTCTCCATCTGTTTTAATTATGTCTCCTTCGTCTATTCCTTGTACTTGTACGTTGGTTTGAGAATAGTCTGTTGTTTGTGTTGCTGCGCCTAATTTCATAGCTGTGTCTTCTATTGCTATTTCCGCTGTGTTTGTTGCTGACCTGAATGCTCCTGTTAGTAATCCGTAGTAGCTATTTTGATTTGTATTTTGAGTTATGAATTCTTGATATTCTTTGGTTGTGCTAAATGTTGTTGTTTTTATGGTGTTTTCTGGGTCGAATTCATTTTTGTAGTCTGTTGTCGTTTGGCATGCTGTTATTAGAAGTGTTGTTATTAATAGTATTGTTATTATGTTTTTTTTCATGTGTTTTTCACCTTTTTTTCTTTATTTTTAAATCTAGTAAGTTGTGTTTATTAATATTCTTTTTTTAGATTTCAATGGGGGTTGAAGTTATAAAACTTTGTCTTCTTTATAAATGGAGTAGAAAAGCTTAAGAATAGGAACGTTTAGATTTATAGTATAGCGCGTTATTCTCGCTCGGAGGAAAATCAAAATGACTGAAGGAAGATGTATGAAATGTAAAAAACAAGTTGAAATCAAGAATGGTAAAGAAACTAAAATGAAGAACGGCATGAATGCTATGAAAGGAGAATGTCCTAAGTGTGGAACTAAAGTTTTCAGAATTCTTGGAAAAGCTAAGAAGTAAATTTATATATGATTTTATTTTTTTATTATTATGAAACAGGTCATTTTTGGGATGGCGGGGCATCCTGCTGCAGGAAAGTCTACGTTTGCGAAAAAATTAGTTAAAGAATTTAATGCTTCTCATATAAATAAGGATGATTTTAGAGATTTTTTTGCCGAAAATATTTTGGATTATAAGGGCGCTGATAAATCTTATAGTAATGAAAAGATACTTTCTGTTAATAGAGTTGTAAGGGTCGCTTCAGATAAGCTCATAGAGGAACTTTATTCTAGGGGTGTTTCTTTTATCGTTGATGGTTATGGTAAATTTAAGGAGAGTAGGGAGCGTATGAGACAATTTTTTAAAGAGAAAAAGATAAATTTGCCAATCATAATTATTCATGTTGTTGAGGACAAAGATGTTATTCTTGAAAGACTAAAGGAAAGGGATAGTGGAGGAAACACTAAGTGGGTTGAAAACTTTAAGATTAAATGGGAGCCTGGTTTTTCTAAACCATCAGAAGAAGAATGTGATTTTTTTGTTGAAGTAAATAAGTATAATCATGAAGATGCAATTGAAAAGATTAGAAATTTTGTTAATTCTTGAATGTTATGAAGAAAATATGAGCCCGGCGATAAACAAAAACATCCTGTTTTTGAATCACCAGTCTCAGTTCATGATTCTGGCAAATTAGGAATTGTTTTCCTTATTGCCGATTCATAAAATTTGTTTATGAGCCCGGCGAGATTCGAACTCGCGATCTACAGCTCTCTTTGCGTTCTGGCTAAGAGCCAGCGAATCTAGAGATTCTAGCGCGTAGAAGGCTGTCGCCCTATCCAGGCTAGGCTACGGGCCCCTGTAGTTTCTTTTTTATGGGCTTGAACGACTGCAAGGAGAGAAACCCACCTTGCGTGTCAACTGAGCGTAACCAGTTAAGGATTAGCTACAGACCCACACTTTGTTATGGAAAAAATATTCATTTATAAATATTTATAAAATGGCTTGCTTTTCTGTGGGTTATGGTTAAAAAAATGCTTTTTCGGCTTCCTAGAACTGTGAAAAATGAAGAATCTGGTAGGATTATTGTTATGAATAAATTGGAGAGGTATTTTGTTGAGGATTCTAAGGATTTTCATGGCAAAAATCTGGTTGCGCCTAAGGATGTTCTTCAGAAGAATGGGATTTGCGAAGTTGGGAAGGATAAATTGGTTATTTTTGATGCTGATTTTAATGATGTGTATAGAAGAATTAAGAGAAATGCTCAAATTATTACGTATAAGGATATTGGTGCAATTATTAGTTATTGTGGTCTGAATAGAGCTAGCAAGGTTATGGAAGCTGGTTCGGGGAGTGGGGGTTTTAGTTGTTTTATTGCTGGCATTGTGAAAGAAATTGATAGTTTTGATGTTAATGTTGAGCATCAGGAAACTGCAAAGAAAAATGCTGAAAATTTAGGGATTAAGAATATTAATTTTGATATTAAGGATGTATATAAAGAAGATTTATTTGAAGAAAATGATTATGATTTATTTCTATTAGATGTTCCTGAACCAAGCCGAGCTCTGAGTTCTGCTAGCAAGGTTCTAAGAGTGGGTGGTTTTTTGGTTGTTTATGCTCCTCATATAAGCCAGGTTCAAGAGGTAGTCTCAAATCTTTCTGAGAATTTAGTTGTTGAGAGAACTATTGAGGTTATTGAGAGGGATTGGAATGTTTCTGAGAAGACCTTAAGGCCTGTCACTAGGGATTTTGGCCATACTGCTTTTCTTTGTTTTGTTAGAAAAATATGTTAGTTTTTTATCTGTTTTTTATGTATTCGCTAATTTTATTTGATAGTTTTTGTTCATATTTTTTTGTGCTGTCTTCACATTCTTTTATTTTAATTTTTAGTTGTTTTCTTGTATTTTCTGTGAATTTTTCTTGTGTGTAGAGGATTGTGTAGTTTTTCATGGTTCTGTAGAATTCTAAAAGTTTGGTTTGTGTGTTTGTAATTTCTATTATTTGTTCTATTGGTTTGGTTTCTTTTGGCTGATTTATTATTGTTTGTTCTTGATATTTGTCTGAGTTAAGAAAGAAAGTCAAGAAGATTGTTGCTATTGTTTTATTCATGATTGGGGGATGCTTTTTTTGTTTATATACTTTTTTAGTTTTTCTTTGAGAATGCTTTTTTGTGTGCTAATAGTACGCATGCAAGGAGTGTTGTTAGTTCTGTGAGGAATGCTAATGTGTATAGGGGTTTTATTTCTAGGAGTTTTGAACCAAATATTAATGTTCTGCGGAGCACTTCTTCACTGATGTTGAAAGGGGTGAATTTTGCTATGTCTCCTAAGGGTCTTTGCATTGTTTCTGTTGGTATTACTAAGTTTGAAAACATTAGCAGTATTATTGTAAGTATTACTGCGATTAGTATTGCTGTTTCATCCGATGTGGATAGGTATCCTATGAGCATACCTATGCTTGAAAATATTAGTATGCTTAGTATTAGTATTGGTATTATTGTTAATGGGTTGAATACTACATTTATTTTGAATAGTAATAGTCCTATTATTAGAACTATTAGGACTTGTATGCTTGTTAGTATTATTGCAGTTATGTACGTTCCTATATTAAAGAGGTAGTCGCTTACAGGCAGTATTTGGTTTCTAAAGAATGCTTTTGATTTTTTTTCTCTCATTATCAGGGTATTTCCAAGTAGTATTCCTTCGAATAGTATTACCATAATTATTATGCTTGGGAACAGCATTTCAAGCGTATTTATTTTTTTTGTTGTCAGTGATTTTATGCTTGTTTTTATTGGTTTTATTATTGTTTGCGCGTTTGAGTTCGCTATTTTTTCAAATTGTTCTTGTAGTGTGTTTAGTTGTTGAGTCATTGTTTGTATTGCTTGCGCGCTTTGGTTTGTTGCTTGGGTCATTCCTTGTAGGTTTTGTGTTAGTGATTGTTGGTTTTGTTGCATGTCTTGTATGTTTTGTTGTGTTTCGTTTGCTTGTCCTTGCGCTTGTTGTTGTATTGTGCTTACTCTTTGTATTATTGAATTTATGTAATCTTGCATGTTTTGTGTTGTCTCTTGGAAGAGTTTTGTTTTTTCTTTTTCTTTTTTTAGTGTTTCTCTTATTGTTATTAGGAGGCTGCATGTTGGGTCGTCTTGGGTTTGTATTAGCGCTGCGAGCCCTTGCGTTTTCAATTGGCTAGATAAGTCGTTTGAGTTTGTTTCTGTGCAGCTTAGTTGGGTCATCGCATTGTTTATTTCGTTTATTTGTGTGTTTATTGTTTGTTCTGTGTCTTTTAGTTGTGTTTCTGCTACTTGTAGTTGTATTTTTGCGTTGTTTAGTTCTATTTGTGTGTTTTGTATTTGTTGGTTTGTTGGACTTTCCGAGTTTGATATTTGGTTTAGTACTTGTATTGTGTTGTTGAAGTTCAAAGATCCTATTGCTTGTTGTATGTTGCTTAGTTCTGCGCTTAGTAATTCTGAGCTTCTTTGTAGTTCTATTAGCGATGTTGAGCTTTGTGCCATTAGGTTTGCACTTTGTTTTATGAAATTTAGTAGGTCTTGTGTCATTCCCATGCTTATGTCTGAGCTTAGTTCGTTGATTTGTCCTGAGAGTCTGCTTACTATTGCGTATACTAGGTTCATTCTGCTGTAGTCTACGTAGAATTCCATTTTTTCGTTTTCATAATTTTTCGGAAATATCATGCACATGTGGTTTGTTCCGTCTTTTACTTTGTTTATGCATTGTTCTTTGCTTTGTGTTTGGATTATTTTGAAATCTGATTTTTTCATTATGTCTAGTAAGTCTGAAGTTGTGTTTGTTTGTCCTTCTTCATATATTCCTATTTGTACTCCGTAAAAACCTGATCCTTGGAATGCTAGTCCCATTAAGACTATTAGTATTAATGGGCCAAAAACTACCATTGCTGCACTCAGTTTTGAGCTTAGTAGTCGTTTAATATTTTTTTTTACAATTGTTATTATTTGAAGGGTCATTGTTATTAGTTTCATGAGTTGTACCTCGATAGTGCTTCAAAGACTTCGCTTAAGTTTGGTTTTTCTATGCTTATTTCGGTTAGTGTTTCTTTTATGTTTTTTAGTAGTGTTGGTAGCATTCTCATAATTGTTGTTGTGTCTGGTGTGTAGAATACTAGTTTGTTTCCTTCGTGGCGGGGGTAGTATATTTGTAGATTTTGTTTTTTTAGTTCTTTCATTAGGGATCTATAGTTTCCAGGGTAGCTTTCTAGCTTGACTTCTTGGTTTCTTGAGT
This sequence comes from Candidatus Woesearchaeota archaeon, assembly GCA_021735165.1. Taxonomy (NCBI): domain Archaea; kingdom Nanobdellati; phylum Candidatus Woesearchaeota; species Candidatus Woesearchaeota archaeon. Next base: position 9,237 of record JAIPHP010000014.1, on the reverse strand, counting down.
AGAATGTTTTTAGTTGTTTTGGGGTTCCTTTTATTAGTAGTTTTCCGTTTTTTATCATTGCTACGTTTGTGCATAAGTATTCCATTTCATCTAGTAGGTGGGAGGACATTATTATTGTGACTCCTGTTTGGTTTACTTTTTTTATTAGTTGCCAGATTCCTTTTCTTAGTATTGGGTCAAGTCCTGTTGTTGGTTCGTCCAGGATTAGTATTCTTGGTTTGTGTATTAGGCTTATTGCCATGTCTAGTCGTCTTTTCATTCCTCCTGATAGGTCTTCTGCTTTTGTGTTTTTGCTATCCCATAGGTCTACTAGTTTTAGTAGTTCTTCTGTTCTTTGTTGTATTTCTTTTTTTTTTATACCATACATTTTTCCGAAGTATTCCATGTTGTCTATTGGTGTTAGTTCTTCGTAGAAGCAAGAGTCTTGTGTTGTAAAGCCAAATATTGTTCTTATTTCTCTTAGTGATTTTGATATGTCTCGTCCTCTAAAGAATATATTTCCTGAGTCTGTTGGGTAGTATCCCATAAGGGTTCTTAGAAGTGTTGTTTTCCCTGCTCCGCTTCTACCTATTAGTCCGAATAGTTCGCCTTCGTATATGTTGAAAGTTATTCCTTTTAGTACTTCGTTGTTTCCAAATTTTTTTGTTATGTTTTTGAATTCTAAGATTGGTGGTTTTTGTTGGTTTAAGAACATGTTTTGTTTTTTTGCTTGTATGCATATAAAGTTTAGTTATTATTCTGTAATGGTTACTTTGTTTTGCAACAAAGTTTTTATAGTTGGGTGTTTATTTTGTTTTTTAGGTGGTGTTTTATGTTTGCGTATATTTTGGTAAGTTTAAGAGAAGCTCATGAAAGAGGGGTTTTGGATGATTTTTTAGGTTTTGAGTCTGTCGTAGAGGGTCATATTTTGTTTGGTGAGTGGGATTTGATTTTGAAGCTTAAAGGCAGTGATGCAGATGATATTGCTACTTTTATTATGGAAAATATTAGGAGTCATGATGATGTTCGTTTGACTAGCACTTTGATTGTCGCTAAATAGTGTATTTACTTTAAAATAGTTAGTTTTTTATAGTTTCTTTCTTTGAAAATTTGTATGGTTGATGTTAGGTATGATTTTTTTATGGATTTTAAGCCCTATCTTTTTAAAAAGAGGGGGTCTGAGGTTTTTTGTTTGAAAAAGAATCATGGTGTTTTGTCTAAGTATGTTTTGCATAATATTGAAGATAAGTTTAATGAGGATTGTAAATTAAACGATAGGTCTTTGATTGAGTATTTGATTGGTGATTTGTCATATACTTTGTTTTCTGTTAATGATTTTAATGAGCTACCTTATGAGATTTCTTGGGGTAATTCTGGTAATATTATGGGGGAGCTAAGAGAGAGGATTTCTAGAAGAATTACAAAATATTTCTTGAGGCATTTTGATAAGAATTTTGGAAGGTCTGGTGGGTTGTTTAATAAGAAGTTTAATAAGGATAATAGAGATAATTTTATTGTTGAACATTCAGATAATTTTATTTTGAAAATAAAGAAATATCCTAATATGGTGATTCTTAAGGAGGGTGGTGAAGGTTTATCTGGATACTTTCCTATTAAGGAGTTAGATGGGTTGTTTGATTATAGGTATAAGAGTGATAAGTCTTTGATTGTTATGGAGAGTAAGTTTCAAACTTTGAATTTTAAGTCAAATTCGAAGTCTAAATATTTTAAGTTATTTGATGATTTATTTGATCCTTTAAGTGAGTTGTTTCCTGATAGGTCTTTTTATTTTCTTCTTTTTGCAGATAAGCGTGCTATACTTAAGAAAAATTCTAAGTGTAATGAGATTAAGAAGGAACCTATGAAGATTTATGATTTTTTGAAATCTTATGGGATTAATACTTTATTTTTTACTTTTAATGAGCGGGAATTTGATTATTTGAATATGTGTAGTCACATTATTAATCAATATGCTTATTTGAATGAAAAAAAGATGACTTTTAATGGGAAGGTGGTTTATTCTCCTGTTAATTTGGATATTTTTTCTAATGGTGTTGACGAACCCATCATTTCTTTGAAGAAAATAGGGGTTGGTATTTGGGAAGAAAAGTGATTGTTAGTGTCATTAGGGATATTATTGTGCTTGTCAAAAAGCTGTATGTTGCTGTGTCTGTGAAGAATTGGGTTGGGTAAAGTGTTATTAATAAGCTGTTTATTGGGAATTGCCAGTTTCCTTGTGGGAAGAATATGTTGTGGAATGCTGTGAATGTGTTTTGAAAGTTGAGCAGTGTTAAGATAAGAATTAGTATTCCTATTAAAAGCACTGTTATTGAAGATTGTTTTAGTGATTTTATTATTTGTTTTTCTTGTCTTTTTTTTGTGAAGTAAATTATTCCTAAGATTGCTATGAGCAAGCATATTGTTGTTATTGCGTTTATTGTTGTGTAAATGTTTTTTACGTCTTGCATGTGTTGTTTTTCTGCTTGAGTATAGTTTCCTTTGAGTTCTTCTTTTCCTAAGAGGAAGTTTATTGTGTTTTTGTTTTGTTGTCTTGCTGTTTGTTCTCCAAGTTTTTGGTAAATGTTGTTTTGCTTTGCCTGAGATTCATAATGATGTTCATTATATGAAAAGAAAAGAAAGGGGGTTAATAGAATAATAAGGATTAAGCTTATTATAAGTGTTGTTTTTATTAGGTTTTGAAGGATTTTTGATTTCATGTTGTTTTTATTTTTTATAGGGCTTTAATATTTCTTCTAATTCTTGGTTATTTTCTTTTTATTGCGCGCTAGCGAACAATCTGAAACTCCTGTCTTGGCGACTGAGTCGTAATGCTTCGTTCTGCTCAGAAATCATTTTTGATTTCTGTGTGCAAGAAACTTTTAGTTTCTTAGCAGACTCGGAGCAGCGATTTTCATTATTTTGTCAATTGTGTTGTTTGGTTCGATTTTTAGGAATAATATAGTTTTCCACTTGATTTTTGTTCTTGATCTTTTTGGCTGCCTATTTTGTTTACTCTTGGACGGTGTGATTCTTCGTCTCTTCTGAATGTTATGTTGAGTTCTTTAAGGAACCTATTCATTCCGTTTTCCATTGGGTGTGGTCCTGATGTTTTTCCTTTGATTGCGGGTTCTCCTTCGAAGACTAGTATTTTGTTTGATAGGTAGTCTATGAATAGTAGGTCGTGGTCTATTATTATTGCAGATTTTCCTTTTTCTATCATCATTTCTTTTATTGCTTTGCTTATTGTTAGTCTTTGTTCTACGTCAAGGTATGCGGAGGGTTCGTCCATTAGGTAGATGTCTGCTTCTTCTGAGAGACATTTTGCGATTGCTACTCTTTGTAGTTCTCCTCCTGATAATTGATTTAATGTTTTGTTCATTAATTGTTTTATTTGTAGTGGTCTTATTAATTGTAAGTCGTATTTCATTGCTTCTTTCAGATATATTATTACTAGTTCATCGTTTTTTTCTATGTATTGAGGTTTATAAGAGATTTTTAGTTTTCCGTGGTTTGTTTCTTTTTGTGTGATGTGGTCTTCTTCTTTTATTTGTCCTGAGATTATTTTTGCAAATGTTGTTTTTCCTATTCCGTTTTCACCCAGGATTCCTATTATGTCGTGTCTTTCTATATTTCCTTGTTCTACGTCTAGGGAGAATTGTCCTATTTTGTATTTGAATTGTTCCCATTTTGTTAGTTGTTCTGATTTGTGTTCTTTTTCTTGGGCGTGTTTGTCGAATTTTATTTCATGATCTCTAAATCTCATGTTTTCATCTGTGATGTATCCTGATAGGTATGTGTTGATTCCTGCTTTTGTTGTTTTTGCTAAAGAGCATATTCCGTAAGCTCCTTCTTGTCCATACATTAGATGTATTAGGTCCGTCATGTAGTCTAAGATTATTAGGTCGTGTTCTATTACTAGTACTGCTGTGTTTTCGTTTGCTAGTTTTTTTATGAATTTGCTTATTTTTATTCTTTGTTTTATGTCTAGATATGATGTTGGTTCATCAAACATGTATAGGTTTGCCTTTTTTAGTACTGTTGCTGCTATTGCTACTCTTTGTAGTTCTCCTCCTGATATGTCTTTTATGTCATGATTTAGTATGTTTTTTAGTTGTAGTTCTTCTATTATTTTATCTAATTCATTTTTTTCATCTGATTTTTTTAGTAGTTCATTTACTGTTCCAGTGAATGCTTTTGGTATTTGGTCTACCATTTGTGGCTTGTATGCTATTTTTATTTCTTTTTTTTCTAGTTTTTCAAAGAATGTTTGTGCTTCTGTTCCTTTGAATCTTTCAATTAGATCTTTGTATGTTGCTTTTTTTCCATCTTCTCCTAAATTAGGTTTAAGAATGCCTGCTAGTATATTTAATGTGGTGGATTTTCCTATTCCGTTTCTTCCTATTATTCCAACTACTTTTCCAAATATTGGTATTGGTAATTTGTAAAGTGCAAAGCCGTTTGGAGGGTATCTGTGTATTGGGTCTTGGTTTAGTTCATCAGGAAGGTTTACCATGGTTAGTGCTCCAAAAGGGCATTTGTTTGCTGCTATTCTGTCTGCGTCAGTTATTACTTCTTCGTTTACTTTTACTTTGCCATCAGTATCTTTTAGTATTGCTTCTTTGCCGGCTCTATTTGAAGGGCTTACTCGCATGCAAAGGTATCCTCCGCAGCCTTCTGGGTTGCATTTTTCTTTTTTTACAATCATGATTCTTTTCTTCATAGAATAACGAATTCATCAAATGTTTATAAAGGTTTTTTAACAGTTTAGCTGTTTTTGATTGTTGTTTTTAAGTATTTAATAAAATTTTTAAAAGGCCTTTTGTTCTGATTTCTAAGAAAGATGGAGGGATAAAATGGTTTTTATTGGAGAAAAAGTTGAAGATTTTGAAGTTGAAGCTTTTCAGAATGATGAAACAAAAAAGGTTAAGTTAAGTGATTATAAAGGTAAATGGGTTATAATGCTTTTTTACCCAGCAGATTTCACATTTGTTTGTCCTACAGAACTTAGTGATGCAGCTGATTTGTATGATGAGTTCAAAAAAGAAGGTGCAGAAATATTATCGGTAAGTACAGATACTGCTTTTGTTCACAAGGCTTGGCATGATCATTCTGAATCAATAAAAAAGATTAAGTATCCGATGCTTGCTGATCCAACAGGAAAAGTTTGCAGACAATTTGGTACTTATTTACCAGAAGAAGGGCTAAGTCTTAGAGGAAGTTTCATAATTGATCCTGATAGAAAACTTGTCGCTATGGATGTTCATGATAATAGTGTTGGAAGAAATGCTCATGAAATTCTTAGAAAATTACAAGCGAGCAAGTTCGTAAGAGAAAATCCGGGACAGGTTTGCCCAGCTAACTGGAAGCCAGGCGAAAAGACACTCAAGCCAGGCATGAATCTTGTTGGGAAAATTTAATTTTTTTATCTTTTTTATTCATTTATTATGATTTATATTTTTTCGAAAAAACCGGATGTTTTCCGGATTTGTAATCACTTTATAGTTGTTTCAAAAGAAAATTTTAAATACTGGTTGTTCTTGAACAGTTTTATTATTGGGGGTAAATTAATGAATAATATGAATCAAGAATATCATGATTATTTACTTTGGATTCTTTCTGATGAGAATTCTGTATTTAAAGATAGTCGAGCTGGTGGAACAATTGCAAACACTGGCGCAGCAATGAAATTTGATCTTTCAAAAGGTGTTCTTCTGATAAATACTAAAAAATTATTTTATAGGGGGTTAATTCATGAAATGGTCTGGTTCATGAGGGGTCCTGAGAATGATGGACAATTACATGTTGATTATATGGTTGAGAACAAATGCAATTTCTGGAATAAAGATCTTTTCAACCATAATTTAAAAAAAGAAGGAAGAAAATTAAATTTTAATGAATTTGAAAAAGAGTTCAAAGAGTTTGAATATAAGCTTAAATCTGACAAAGAATTCAGAAAAAAAGTCGGTGGACTAGATAGACCTTACGGGGCTCAATGGAGAGATTGGACCGGTTCTAATGGTGAGCATATAGATCAATTGGCTAATGTTATTGAAGCTGCGAAAAATAGAAGTGATAGTAGAAGACTAAAAGTAGAATCTTGGAAAGTTGACGAAATAGATAATATGGCTCTTCCTCCTTGTCCTACAGGTTATCAATTTGTTGTTATGAATGATAGGTTAGATATTGTTATGAACCAGAGAAGTGCAGATTCTTTTTTAGGTGTTCCAATGAATATTGGGGAATACGGCTTACTAGGTATTTTTGTAGCAGAATATGCAGGTCTAAAACCAGGGATATTCACACATGATATTGTGGATGCGCATATTTACTGCGGTGTAGAAGAAAAAGCAGAATGGTATTCAAATAATTTAGAAAAACTTAAAGACAGGTTACATGATGCGAAAAAACCAGAGGATTTTTTGAAAATAAAGAACTGGATTGATAGGTATTCAAAAAAACCTAAAGAAGAATGGAAAGAAGATTTTGATCATGTAACAGCAGTTTTAGAGCAGTTAGCAAGAGATACAAACAAATATCCTCAAGCTCAATTGAAAATACACTCTAACAACAGAAAACCAGCAAAAGAGTTATTGGATACTGTCAGCTTTTACGATTTTGAAGTTGTAGGCTACAAAGATAATCATTATGACAAAATTGAAAGATCTATGTCTACAGGGTGATTTAGAATGTCTGTTATTATTGCGCGCTAGCGGAAGGAGTTTAATACAAATAAATGCTTTGCATTTATTGTACACAAAAGCTTTGTTTTTGTCGTACCCTGACCTGCACAAAAATCTTTGATTTTTGGCATGCGAATAAAATGGAATTAACTCAAATTCATAAAGAATGTGATGGAGATGCTTATTTTCCTCAGTTTAATAATGAGCTTTGGAAAGTTTCAAATGTTGATAGAAGAGATGGTTTTTCTTTTATTAGTTATGAAAAAAGTAATTATTTCCCCAGTATTGCGCAGTATCCTTTGTGGGTATGTGGTACTACTTTTGATCTGAATCCCTTGTGGCCTTTGTCTGTTCTTTCATAATTTTGTATTGATATTATTTTTAGTCCTGCTTTTTCTATTAGTTTTTCTATTTCTGGTTTGGTTCTGTATTTTAGAATTACTTCGTTGTTTTTTACTAGGGTTATGTTGTTTTTGTCTAGTTCGTGCATTAGTGTTGTTTCATCTTCTGGGTTTAGGAAGTTTATGTATAGTCGTCCGTTTTTTCTTAAGCTTTTTTTTATGTTTTCTAGAAATACTAAGAGGTGTTCATCAGGGAGATGTACTGTAAAATCAAAGCATAGTATTGCAGGGTACATTTTTGGAAGTTTTTTGTGGAGTATGTCGTATTTATGTATTTCTGATTGTGTTCTTTTTTGTGCTTTTTCTATTCCTATTTCGCTTATGTCGTATCCTTCCACTGTTATTCCTTTTTCTTCTAGTAATTTTTCGTTTACGTAATCTCCGCATGGAGCACTTGCTATTTCATTTATTTTTTGGGTTTCTAAATCTTCAAGAATATTTTTTATGTGTGGGTCTGGTTCTTTTCTTAAAACAAAGTCTCTGTTGTAGAATAGTGAGTTCCATGTTGCTTCGTAGTTTTCGACTAATTTGTTAAGTTCTTTTTTGGTTATTTCTTTGACCATGTTTTTTAGAGAAGTAGTTTTATTATTTAACCTTTGTGTATTTTTTTCATTCTATGCTTTTGTACATGTTTAGAGTTTTTTCTTTTTCTTTGTAGTGGTCTATTATTGGATCAGGGTATTGCGTTTGGTTGTGTTCTTTTTTTAGTTTAATACGCTCTGTTAGTTTGTGTATTTGTTTTGGTGTTAGTTCTTTTAGTTCTGGTATCCATTTTTTTATATATTTGCATTCAGGGTCGAATTTTTGTTGTTGAAGTGTTGGGTTGAATATTCTAAAGTATGGTTGAGAATCACATCCTGTTGATGCGGCCCATTGCCAGTTTCCGTTATTTATTGAGGGATCGTAGTCTATTAGTTTTTGTGCGAAATATTTTTCGCCCCATTGCCAGTTTATTCTGAGATCTTTTATTAGAAATGAGGCGACAATCATTCTTGTTCTATTGTGCATGTATCCTGTTTTGTTCAATTCTTTCATTCCAGCATCTATTATAGGGTACCCTGTTTCTCCTTTTTTCCACGAAGTGAATTTTTGTTCGTTATTTTCCCATTTTATTTTGTCATATTTTTTACGGAAACTTTTTTCAAATACATAAGGGAAGTAGTGTGCTATTTGTGTGAAGAAGTCTCGCCATATTAATTGGCGTATTAGTTCGTGTGTTATTCCAAATTCTTTTTTTATTTTGTGATATGTTTCTCGTATGCTTATTGTTCCGAATTTTATGTGTGCTGATAAGTGCGTTGTTGCGTCTTTTATAGGGATGTCTTTTTCTTGTTTGTAGTTGTTATAGTTTTTTATGTTATTTAGTATTTTTAGTGCTTCTTTTCTTCCTCCTTTTAGTTTTATGTTCGGATTTTTTTCGTATTTTAGTTCTTTTATGTTTATTGTCTCTTTTAGTTTTATTTTTGAATAGTTTTTATTTTTGGTTTTTTCTGGTTTTTTTGTTTCTTTTTGTATTGCTTTTCGGTAGTATGGTGTAAATATTGTGTATGGCTGTTTATTTTCTTTTAGTATTTCTTCTGGAGAGTTTAAGACGTAATCTGTACATAGTATTAATCTTGTGTTTGTTTCTTCACATATTTTTTTTATTTGTTCATCTCTTTTTTTGCTGTATGGTGTGTAGTCTTTGTTTTGGTATATTGTTTGTGCTTTGGTTTCTCTTAGAATTTTTTTTATAATTTCGTATTGGTTTCCGTTTAATATGTTTAAGTATCCGTTTTTTTGTTCTATTTCTTCTTTTAGTTCTTTTAATGAGTTTATCATAAATTGTATTGCGTTGTTGCTTTTGTATTCGTTGTTTTTTATTTGTTCTTCTGAGAATATGAATATGGGGATTACTTCTTTTGTTTCTTTTAGGGCTTTTATTAGTGCTGTGTTGTCTTCTAGTCTTAGGTCTCTTCTGAATATGAAAATTGATTTTGTATGCATTTATTGTTTTTGTAATTAATGCAAATTAAAAAAGTTATGTATTTATCATTTTAGTGTGTTATCCTGTAAGTATTTCCCTTCGATACCTTTTTTCGTTTTATCATTTATTAAACCTCCGCTTTCAACTTTCGTTGAAAGGCTTGTTCTGGTGTTTCCAGAACATTAAATCTAAGAGCCATGTGTGGCCTTAT
>JAIPHP010000013.1 GCA_021735165.1 Candidatus Woesearchaeota archaeon | reverse complement strand
AAATAAGGCCACACATGGCTCTTAGATTTAATGTTCTGGAAACACCAGAACAAGCCTTTCAACGAAAGTTGAAAGCGGAGGTTTAATAAATGATAAAACGAAAAAAGGTATCGAAGGGAAATACTTACAGGATAACACATAATTCAAAAGAATAGTTAACTTTATAAACAATTATCTTTTCCTTTAGAGTATGGAAATTAAGGTTGTTGAAGATAAGGCTAATAGGTTTGTTTTTGAAATCGAAGGTTTAGGTCATACTTTTTGTAATGCTTTAAAAGATGAACTAAGAAATGACAGTTCTGTAACTGTTGCTGCTTATAATATTACGCATCCTTTAAGTGGCGTTACCAAGTTTTTTGTTGAAACAGAGAAGTCTTCTAAGCCTAGAGATGTTCTTGATAATGCTTTGAAAGCTTTAAAGAAGCACAATAATGATTTTCTGAAAGCTTTTAAGGCTATGAAATAATTTAGAAATATTTTTATAATCTGTTTAAATTGCTTGTTCCATGGATATGTATGATAAGTATGCTTATTTTGTTGATTTGACTTACTCTATTAAAAATTATGAAAAAGAAGTTGATTTTATTTGTGATGTTTTAAAAAAGCACAACAAAAATACTAAATTAATATATGATGTTGCGTGCGGTAGTGGATCTCATAGTATTCTTTTGAAAAAGAAGGGTTTTGATGTTATAGGCGTGGATTTGCATGATGGAATGTTAAAAATTGCTAGAAAAAAGGGTTTAAAGGCATATAAGCAAGATATGCGGAATCTTTGCATGAAGAAGAATGCTGATTGTATAATCACTATGTTTAATTCTATCAGTCATTTAAATGGTTATACTGATTTGAAGAAGATGGTCTTATCTTACTTAGATAATCTTAATGTTGGTGGTTTGATTATTTTTGATTGCGTACATACAATAGATAATTGGCATAAAGAATTCTTTGGAATTCGTAAATATGATGTTGGAAAGTATTTTATTTCTAAGGCAGATATGTCTTATTTGTTAAGTTCTAATAAAGCAAGAGTGCAACAAGTTTTGACTGTGTTTAAGAAGAAAACTACGCAAAGGAATATTATTGAATTTGAGTATGATAATTTTATTTTCGATGTTGATAAAATTAAAGGTTTGTTAAAAAATTTAGGTTTAAAGTTCAAAATTTATTATGATTTTTCCATTAGTCGCAAAAAACCTAAAAATAAACCTTGGTACATTTTTGTTATTCAGAAAACGTAGTGTTTTTACCGTTACTTTTTTATATTTCTAATGTTTTCTTCATTTATGGATGATAAAAATTTATCTTTAGAGAAAAAAGTGGATGAGTATTTAGGAGTTGGTGCAATTGTTGGTTTTTTTGGGGGTTATTTAGCGTATAATGTTGTTAATTATTTTTCTGGTGGAGACGTTAATAGTAAGGAGTCTTATGATTTTGGTGGTTGTTGCGGAGTTTTTGGCAGTGTTTTAGGGACGTTTGTTTCATGTTTGTATTGTAAATTTAAAGGTGTAGATAAAGACTAGTTTTTTGGTTTTATTTTCCATATCTTCGTTGTCTTTTTGAGTAGTCTTCACATGCTTTTATTAGGTCTTCTTCTTCGAATTCTGGCCATGTTTTATTTAGAAAAAGCCATTCGCTGTAGTTTGATTGCCATGGCAGAAAGTTTGATGTTCTTTTTTCTCCACCAGTTCTTATTATTAGGTCTGGTTCTGATTGTAAATATAAGTTTTTTTGTATTAGTTCTTGGGTTATGTCTTCAGGTTCTATTTTGCCTTCTTTTATTTCTTTTGCTATTTTTTTAGTTGTATCTTCTATTTCTTCTCTGCCTCCATATCCGAATGCTATGTTTAGTTTGTATTTTGATTTGTTTTTTGTTATGGTTTCTATTTTTTTTATTAGGTCTTGTATTTCTTTTGAAAATAAGTGTGTTCTTCCTATGTATTTTATTTCGGGTAGTTCTTTTTGTTCTTCGTGTTTTTTTAATAGTGTTTTTCCTGCGTGTAAGAATAGTTTCATTAAGTATTCGAATTCTGTTTTAGGTCTTTTGAAGTTTTGCATTGAGAATGCATATAGTGTTATTTCGTTTATGTCTAGTTTTTTTGCCCATTCTAGTAGTGCTTGTACTTTTTTTTCTCCGTATTCGTGGCCTTTCCAGGGGTCTAGATTTAATTTTTTTGCGAATCTTCGATTTCCGTCAAGAATTATCCCTATGTGTTTTGGGTAGTTTTTTTCTGTCATTTTCTTAGTTATTTTTTCATTCTTCGTAGGGGTTTTCTGTTGTATTGAGTAGTTTTCTTTCTTCTTCTCTAAGCATTATTTTATCGACTGTTATTTCAAATAGTGTTGGTTCTATTTTTAATATGTCTTTGTTTGTTAGTAGGCCTTTTAGTTCTCCGTTGTGGACTACTGGCAATCTTCTTACTTCGTATTCGTTCATTAATTTTATTGCTTCTTGTATGTCTTTGTCAGGAGTTATAGTTTTTAGTTCTTTTTTTCCTGTCATTATTTCTTTTATTTTTATTTCGTTTGCTTTTTCGTTTTGTGCAACTATTTTGTATGTGAAGTCTTCTTCGGTTATTATTCCTATTAGTTCGTCATTATTTGTTACTATCAGACTGCTTACATCTTTTTCTTTCATTAGTTTGGCTGCTTGTTGCGCTGTGCTTTCTTGATCTATTTTGATTGGTTTTGTAGTCATGATATCCATTACGGTGTATCCTGTTTCCATTTAGTTCACCTTTTTTCTAGTAGTTTACTAGGAATTCTATGTCTTTTCCTAGTAGTTCTTTTATTGAGTCGAAAAATTGTGGTTTGATATATTTTTTTTCTGGTGTTTTGGTGTTCATTAGTTCTGCTTCTAATTCTTGTAGTGAGCTTGTTTTTATTTTTTCTATTTTTCCTGTATTTGTTATTGTTCCTTGTTGTATTTCTTTTTCTGGGTTGTCTATGTCGTTTATTATGAATATTTTGTCTTTTAGCATTATTAGTTCACCGTATGTTTTTCCAATTTTTACTCTTATTTTTGCTTTTTCTAGGTCTCTACTTCTTATTCTTTGTATTTGTTCTATTATTGTGCGTAGTAGTGCGTTTCCTTGTTTTACTGCGGTTAGTGATTCTGATTTTGTTTTTTGTCCTTTGTCGTATTCTTCTTTTGCTTTTATTATGTTTTTTAGTTGTTCTTGTTGGTCTGTTCCTAGTATTCCTTTTTGTACTATGTATTTTTTGAAGTTTGTTTGTATGTCTTTATCGTTAATGTCTTTTTTTCCAGTTTCTAGTTGTATTAGGTTTTTTGTTGCTATTGTTACTTCTTCATATGTTTTTGTTATTTCTTCTTCTTGTTTGTATTTTTCTATGTCTGCGAATAGTTTTTTCATTCGTTCTAGGTATTCTAGTGATCCTTGATATAGTTCATCTAGTTCTTTTCCTGTTATTTCTTTTTTTGTTCCGTGTTCTATTTCTTTTCTTACTTTTAATATTTTTTCCATTATTTTTACGTATTTGTCTTCTAGTAATTTTTCTTTTTTTACGAATATTTCTCTTAGCACTTGAGGGGTTTCTTTTGGTGTTGGGGGTGGTAGTCCGTACATCATTAGTGCGGCTTGGCTTGGTGTTAGTGTTGACCAAAAGAAGTCTTCAGTTCCTATTTCTTTTAGTTTGTATTTTACTCTTTCTAGCATTTGGTCGCCTGTGTGCATGAACATATCTATTGCTTCTGGGCTTGGTTTTATTCTTCCCATTTGTAGTAATTGTTTCCAGGGCATGAATATTCCTCTGTCATATAGTGGTATGCCGTCTCTTAGGAATGTGAATATGACTGGGTTTGCTTCTTTTATGTTTTCCCAAAAGTCTGTTAGTATGTATGTTTGGATGTTGATTTTGTTTTCAATTCCTGTCATTTTTCCTGCGTCTATACCCATACCTATTATTATTGCTCTTAGTTTGTCTTTTAGTTCGGCTCTTGTCATTTTTTTGACATCTGTGTCATCTATTACTATGAATACGTCTATGTCTGATTCTGGTGTTGCTTTTCCTTGTACAAGGCTTCCTGCTAATACGTATGAGACTATGTATTTTTCGAATTTTTTTAGAACCATTGTTTTGTGTATTTCTGTTAGTTTTATTGCTTGTAGCATTCCTTTGTCGTGTATTGGTGCGCTGTTTGCTATTAGTTGCAGTATTTCGTATTTTGCATCGTAGCAGTTTTGCCATAGTTCTGTTAGAATTAGTACTTCTGGGTTTAGTGTTTCATCTATTTTTTTGGCTGTTTCGGTCATTATGGTTTGTAGTTTTTCTCTTAGTTCTTCTTTGCTCATTTTTTGGCTATCTGAGTCGTCTACTAGTATTAGAACGTTTATTTTTTCTTTGTTTTCGTCGTCTTTGCTTGGCGGTAATAGGGATATTCCCATTATGTATTCTTCGAATCTTTCTAGTAGTTTTTCTTTGTATTTTTCTAGTTTGTTTTTGATTTGTTCAAGTTTTTGTTTTGTTTCGTCTGGTATGTTTTGCATTGTGTCTATTTGATTGTTTTCTTGTTGTTTTTTCTTTGCCATTTTTTTGGTTCGCCTCAGTGAAGAACTTTTTATTTATTACTTGTGTTTATTTTATAAATATTTTCCTTAATTGGTCGGTGATTTGTGTAATTTGTGTTGTTTTTTGTTGGTTAAATATAAAATACAGATATTTGTGAAAATTTGTTGTTTTTTTCTTAATTTTGTTTGTTTTAAGTGTTTTTTTGTGCTGGTGGTTGATTTAGGTATTTTAGTATTTGTTGATGTGGGTTTTTTTCTTTTATGAATATGTTTGTTAGTGTTTTTATTATCGTGTTTTTTCGTGTTTTTTCGTGTTTTGATATTATTTTGAGTGTTTGTATGCCTTCTAGTAATTTTTTTTCTTTTTCATATGTGTTCAGTGTTTTTTTTATGTTTTTTTGTTCTCCTACTAATTTTCCGAAAGTGTAGTTTCTTGTTTCTCCGTCTGTGCTTAGTATTATGTCTGTCATCCAGCTGTGGTTTGTGGTTGAGAAGGTTGTTTTTTTTGCACCTTTTTTAGTTGCGTAGTTTATTATTTCTTCGCATAGTTCTGTTAAGAGATATGCTTGTGTGCTTTTTTGGTATCCTAGTCCTGCAAGTAGGCCTTTCCATAGGCTTATTATATTTTTTAGTGCTGCAGCGTATTCTTGGCCTAAGATATCGTTTTCTTTTGTTATTTTTAGTTTTTTTGAGGATATTTCTTTTATTATTTTGTTTGTTGTTTTTGTGTTTGTGGTTGCTATGGACATTGCTATTGGTTGGTTGTTTAGAAATGAGTTTGCGGTTGTTCCGCCTGATAGGTATGCGTAGTTTCCTTTGAAGTTTTTGTTTTGTTTTAGTGTTGTGTATAGTGTTTTTCCTGTTTTTTCAAGTCCTTTGCTTATGTTTATTATTATTTTTTGTTTGGTGTTGTTTTGAGTTATTGTTTTTGTTATTTGGGGAAATGCGTTGCTATTTGTGCATATGATTATTATTTCGTTTTCTTGTATTATTTGTGTTGGTGTTTTTGCTATTTTTGTTTGTTTTGAGAGTTTTATGCAGTTGTGAAAGTGTGGGTGGCAGTTTCTTTTTTGTATGTGGGTCATTATTTCTTTGTTTAAATCGTAGCACATTAGTTCGTGTTTTTTTAGAGTATCTAAATATTTGAGAAAAGCAAATCCAAATGCGCCCACACCTATTATTCCTATTTTTGCCATATTTTTTTGAAATTTTAATCATTTATATATTTAACGAAATGGAAAGTTTTATATATGAAAAAATCAGTTATGGTTTTTATGGCTGATAATAAGGTGAAATCTGAGTATCTTAAGTTAGTTGAGGATATTGATAAGAAGCATAAGGAGAATGAGGCTTTAACTTTTAATCTGGAGCATTATCATAAGCTTGGTACTCATCAGGGGCTGGAGAATGCTTTGAAAAAGCTAAAGAAAGGCATGGCTCCTGATAAGGCTGGAAATTTTACTGTGGGTCATATGTTGGCTGATGAGAAGAATGCTCAGATTGCTGCTGAAGAGATTTATGAGGAACATAAAAAGGGTTTGCAGAGTGTTTTTGGTATTAAGTTGGATGGTTTAAGTAAGGATACTACTCGTTATTTGACTGATTCTTTGATGGGTTCTAATGTTAGGCAGTTTGCAAGTCATATTGCTAATTATAAGCATGGTTTTACTAATAGTTTATATGATCCAAAAAATAAGAATAGTTTTTGGGCACAACATTATGCTACTCATATAAACAGACTTGAGCAGACTAAGTTTGATCATCTTAACGCAGACAATATTGAGACTTTATTGAAGGGTGATGAGAGTGTTGCGCCTAATTCTAATGTTTTGAAGTTTTTTAATACTGATGATAGTAAGGAATTTAAGGGTTTGCCTTTTTTGGATAAGAATAGGGGTTTAGCTCAGCAGTATATTGTTCCTGCGGCTTCTTTAGCTCATACGGCTTATAAAAAGAAAGGTTTGAGTGTGAATGCTATTAAAGAAAATGAAACTTTGTCTTCTCTTTTCGGACCTTATCTTGCGGATCAGTATAAGGAGAAAGATCTTGTTACTAAAAAGAAAGTCGCTTAAGTTATTCTGTGTTTTTTTATAAAAATGTTTTTTTTAGTTTTTTTAGATTGTGTTTTGTGTTTGCAAAGCGCTTAGTATTTGCAAGTTTTTTATGTTTACTTAATTTTGTTGGTGGTTGCTTTGGTTGTTTTGGTTTGCGATACTTATTTTATTATTTGGAAGTTGAAGTTATCGTTTGGTATTTGGTCTGATATTAGTCCTATTACTTGCATGTCTAGTGAAATTTGTATGTCGTCTGGGTTATAACTTGGGTACGTTACAATTATTTTTTTGGCTTTTGCTACGTCTTCTGATTTTAGCGTTAGTAGTTTTGTTGTTTTATCATATGTTAGCATTCCAGCAACTAGTGTGTCGTTTATCATTATTGGTTTTAGGTCTATGGGGTCTGGTGTTGTTCCAGGTATTATTGTAGTTGCGTCTGAACTTATTCTAATTGGCATTGTTATTTTTGTTCCATTAGGGTATTTTGGTTCTTTTAGTTGTAGTATTGATACTAAATTTAGTTTGTATGTTCCCGGAGTTATGTTGATTTTTGGGTTTTCTATAGTGTTGTTGTAGTTTATGTTTATTCCTTTTGTAGGTGTTCCTTGTTCGTCTTCTTGCACTAAGACCATCATTATTTGTTCGTCATCTAAGGGGTAAATGCTTGGCGCTCCTGGGTTTATTTGCCAGAGTCTGTCCATTTCTTCTAGTGTTAAGTCTGTTATGGGTCTGTTTGGAATGTATATTTTTCTTTTGAATTCTATAGGTATTTCTTTTGGTTGGTATACTTCTATTGTTTCTTCATATGATTGTCCGCCTTGGCTTGTTAAGTATATTGGATTTGCTGAGTAATTCTTGTTTATTACATATATTTTTGCGTCTATACAAGGAGTTATTGTCGTTTTTATGGTTGATCTGTAATTTTCAGTTTCTGATATTCCTAAAGGAAATTCTTGGTTTGCACAGGAAAACATTGCTGTTATGCCATCTACTGCTTTTCCTGTATATCCATCTTTTATTTGTAGTGTTAGTTGAGCAGTTCTTTGGCTTTCTAAGTCTAGTTCGTTTTGTTTAGGTACTGCTTTTGTCCAGTTGAGGTTTTTTGTTAGTGGTTTATTTCTTCTTATATTTACTTCGTAGGCGTATTGAAATCTGTATCCTTCTCCGTTGAATGCTTCGTCATCTTCTATGCTTATTAAAGCAGGGTATGCTAAGTCATATTTGAAGTTGTAGTTTGCGCTTATGAATGATAGGAACAGGAAGTTTTGTGAGACTATTTCGGGCATGTATATTTCTCCAAATCCGGGATCTATGTTTATGTATAAGGGCCACAAGGGTATGTATTCGAATCTTATTTTTGTTTTTTGATAATAATCATTTAAAGGTATAAATGGGACTTGCATTCCTTCGTACATATTATATTCTCCAGGTCTTGTTGAAAACATTAAGAATGATTCTCTTGATTGTGGTACTTGTACGTGTATTAGGTTTCCGCTTATTATGTCTTTTAGTTCGTTTGTTACTTGTTCTTTTGTCCACATGACAAAGTCGTCATCATTGCTCATTTTAGGTCCTTCAATAGGAGGTATTGGTCCGTTTTTGCCTTGACTGTATATGTTTAGCAGGTTTAGTGTTACGTCTTCTAAGTGTGTGCTATTATATTGTTCTGTTTGTATCATTAAAAGTCTTGCTAAGTCGTATATATCTTTGAATTTTATGTTTAGGGTTTCTTGGAATTTAGATATTGAGAATTCTTCTTGTTCTATGGTTATGTTCATTGGCCAAGTTAATCCTATAAATACGTTGTTTTCTGTGAATATGACTTCTGAGTTTGGTTCTCCATAGATTATTTTGCTATTTATTTTGTATTCTTCAAAGTTGTTCATACAGATTAGCATTTCTTCGTTTATTTTTTCTTCCATCATTGCTTTTATTGAGTTATCTCCATAAGTTAATTCAGGTATTTTGTCTATTAGGTACGCGTTTCCTTTTGCTTCTTTTACTGATAGCCAATAAGGTATTTTTATATTGCTTCCTGGAAACATTGCTAATGCGTCATTGTCTTTTTCGATCATGTGGTCTGTTATGTAATATTGGGTTCTTTTTTCAGTGTATCCTCCTCTTAATCCTATTTCTTTTATTGTTTCTTTTGCTGTTTGTTTTAAACAGAATTCTATATCATTTTTTATTGGTTGTACTGATGCATCTGTTATCTCTGTGTATGTTGGTTTTACTTCTTCTTTCATTAAAAGTGTTCCTGCTAGTATGAATATTGCTATTAGTATTATTAATCCTATTATTATGAATATTGTTGCTTGTCCTCTTTTTTTGATTGGTTTCATATTTTTTATTCCTCTATAAATACTTGGCAGATTGCTTGTGCACTGCTTGTTGAATAATCAAATATTGTTTTTAGGCTTTTATCAAATTCTAAGCATACTTTTGAATATTTTTCTTCTGACTGTATTATTATAGAAGATACTCCTCCAAATTGCATTGGTTTTCCATTTCTTAGTCTTATTGGGACGTCATTTGATGCTTCTCTTGTTATGTCTTTTATTTTTGAGCCGTCTTTTAATTTTATGTTAACACTTACAGACTCGTGTTTTTTTTGCATCATGCTTCCGCCCACGTAGTATTCGTAGTATGTTTCGTTGAATCTATCTACTTTTGTTCTTGTTCCGGTTATTATTGCTCCTGGGGAGAATTGACCGGGTGCTAGTTCATTTATTACTGTTTCGTCTCCTGTTTGAGTGTCTAGTTCTAATTCGTCCATGCACATTTTTCTTTCTATTGTTGACATTTCGTTCAACCATCTGCTAGTATCAGCCATAAATTGCCAAGAACCCCAGTCTGTTTCAGGATCGTAATTTATTCCCATGATTGATTTAAAGCTTCTTATTCCTGCACTAATACCATATATTGTTCTTATCGTTCTTTGCATGTCGCCGAAGTTTTTATCGTGTTCTTCTGCTAAATATTCAGCTTCTACTGATTCTTGGACTTCTTCTGCAGCTTCATTTATTTCTTCTTGCGCAGTTTCATATCCTTTTTTAGCTTCGTCCACTTTTAATTGTAATGTTTCATCATTTTCTATTTGATCTACAACAGATTTGGATAAACTTCTACCAATAGTAAGTCTGTCAGCAGTATTATCCCCAAATGCTTTTTCTAGCAATCCTTTAATTCTTTTTTGTTGGTCATCACTCAAAGAATTGTATGGTTCGTCGGCATATCCTAAGGACATTAATTCGTCATACGCAGTTGAAACTTCTTTGTTATTTTGATACGGTTCATCATCTCTATACTTCGTAGTAGTATCGACTAGTTTTTTATATGCTAATCTTGATTCTTCTATTTGGGTTTTTAGTGCAGGACCTGCGTCGTGGAATAATGTATCGTAGTGATCGCTTATTTCGTTCATAATTGTACCATATTTAGAAGTTTTAGGATCTGTAAACATCAGTTTACCGTCAACTTTTTTCATTAATTCAAATTCTCCAAGAACAGGATATTTATTGGCTACAGTCGCCATTTGCTTTTGTACATTTTGACTTACTTGTGTTAAAGCGTCTCTTTGTATTTGTAAATCATGTTTAAACTTAGTTTTAATTCCAATTACACTAGAAGGATCATTTTCATCATATTGTAGATTCACGATATTAGCATATTCCTTTAATTGGTCTGTTGTTGGATCAGATATTTCAGGTAAATTAATTTGATTAGCTTCCACTGGTTGAAGATCATATTGTTGTGCAGCAAGATCGCCTAAATTTATTTTAAAATTTGTATAATCAATCAAAGTGGATCCAGATGAACCACTAGATTTTATATTTTGTAAATAAAGTTTAGATAAAGGATTATTTTGTAATTGGTTGTAAGTTCCACTTAGTTCATTTAATATTTGAAAGTCTTCGCCTAATCCGTTCTTATCACCTATTATATCACTCACGGTATGCACAGATAATAGTTCTGTTCCTTTGTAATATGCCATCTCATCTGGTCTTCCATCTTCGTTATTATCTAGAGGTATTATTTTAATGTCTGAGTCTTTGAGCATATAACTTCCGTCTTCAGATCTGCCTAGGTCTTCTCCTAGTGGTTCGCTTAATGAACTTTTAGGAGGATTTGTGTAGTTTAGGTATTTGGCTCCGTATCTTGCTTTTGCTACTGTGCATTCTCCTTCATCTATGTCTGCTGATCTCATTTGTATGTTGTTTACTTTTTCTATGAATTGGAATGCTTGTGCTATTGCTACTTCTGCTTGGCACACTCCATGTCCTGGCACTGGTAAGAATTCACATGCCAGTGGCATTGCGATTCCTGCTATTGCTGATGCTGGGTCTGCTATTGTTTGAGAGATTATTCCTGCCATGTTTTTTAGGTTTGCTACAAAGGGTATTGCGTTTAGGATGTTTTCTCCTTGTTTTACACATAATGCGTAATCTTTGTTTTTTTGGCATAGGCTTATTGTCGCGCCTGAGTATTGTGTTGATTCATCCAGGCAGTTTAAAAATTCGCATTCTATTGATTTTTCGACTTCGTTGTGGTAGATCCATGCAGGTAAGCACAGTGTTGCTACTGCTACGAATCTGCTTTTCCAGGGGTCTAGTCCGTCTGATATGCTTCCTGTTCCTCCTGTGTATGTTGCAAATGATTCTCCAAAGGAGCCCATCATGTCATCAAAAGGTCCTGTTGCCAATTGATTCCATTCACCGTCACATGTTGCTAGACCGCATATTTTATCGAATATTTTTCCTCCTGGTGCTTCGTTTACTATTGCATTTAGGGAGTTGCTGCTTTGTTTCATTCCTTCTGCTGCTCCTTGCATGCCTAGAATTGATCCTGTGACTGCTTCTACTGATGCTATGACTCCGTTTCCTTGTTGTATTAAGGAGTATATTCTACAGTACATTTGTACGCTGTCTACTAGGTTTTTTAGGCCTAGGTTTTTTTTGTCTATTGCTTCCACTTCTTTTTTTGATTGTTCCATTTTATGCATGTATTCGTCGTACATGCTGTTTCCATCATCTAGTCTTATTCTGATTTCTATTGTTTCATTTTCTGGTTGGGTGTAATAGTTGTCTCCTTGTTTGCTGTTTAGTTGTATTGGGCATAAGTAGGATAGTTCTCTGTAGTCTTGATATTTGTCGTTTTCTCCTAGTTCTGTTTGTGTTAGTGTTGCTTGTGCGTAGATTTTGTTGTTTTCTGGATCTGTGTGCATTATTGTGAATCCTCTTAGGTCTCCTTTGTTTCCTGTTCGGTTTTCTCTTTTTGGTGTGCAGATTTGGCTTGGTGCGATTGCTTGTACTATTTTTG
Source organism: Candidatus Woesearchaeota archaeon (assembly GCA_021735165.1). Taxonomy (NCBI): domain Archaea; kingdom Nanobdellati; phylum Candidatus Woesearchaeota; species Candidatus Woesearchaeota archaeon. The sequence continues at coordinate 25,772 of JAIPHP010000013.1, read as the reverse complement.
CATTGTTATCATTGGTTAATGTTATTTCTGTGTATATTGTTCTTGCAAATCTTAGGTTTTGTCTTAAGAATTTTTTATTGCTTTGTTCTACTCTTGATAGTAGCCATAAGTCTACGTTTTTTGTTTCTGTTGGTGTGTGTAGTTGTATTGGTGTTGTTGTTTTTTGTTTGTTTCCTGCTGCGTCTGTCACAGTTATGTTTAAGTTGTGTAATCCGGAGGTTTCTGTTTGTGATGTTATTGTTAGTATGCATTGGTGCATATCTCCTATTTTGGGGCAGGTTTGGGTTATGTTGCCTGCGTTTATTGAATCTGCGTTTATTGTTAGGTTTATTGTGTTTGTTATTGTTTCTGTTATGTTTATTTCTAGTACAAAATTATCATTTACAGTTATCACGTCAAGTCCTGTTCCGCTTCTTATGTTTATTCCTTGTATTTGAGGTATTTGGTTGTCGCAGATTACATTGTTTGTTAGTTGTCCTTTTAGTGGATTTCCTGCGTCGTCTTGACTTGGGGATCCTCTGTAGTCTATTATTTTTAGTTCTTGTAGTTGACCGTGTTCACATTGAGGCGTTATGAATCCTTTGCAGGTTGAATCTTTGCATTCTGTTATTAGGCCTTGTTCTTTTCCTAGTTGAAATGCTATTCTTTTTCTGTTGAATGTTCCTATGCTATCTTGCATTTGTATTATTATTTCGTTTGGTTTTCCGGGTACTACGTAGCAAGTGCTTTCTTCGCAGGTTGTTGGAGCAAATTTTGTTATTGTTGGTTTTGTGTTGTCTATTATGAGTGTTGTTTCCATGCTTACTGTTTGAGTTGTTCCGTTTTCGTAGGTTATTGTTGCAGGTATTATTATTTCTATGTCTGTTATTCTTATTTGCAGGCTTGGTATTTTGCAGTGTTTTGTGCTAGTTTCGTTGTTTTCTTGGCAATCTTCTAGGTTTATTTCTAGTTCTTTGTATTCTGTATTTATTCTTATATCGTTATTTATGTCTGTTGCGTCTAGTGTTATTTTTGTTATGGTTGATTCATTTTCGGTTGTTTTATAGTCAAATTCTATGTCTGCAGGTATTCTATTGTCTGGGCTTACGTATTCTATTGATTCTCCAGCCCAGGTTAGTTTGAATTCAGATATTTCTATTGCTGTAGCGGTGTTCATTAACAACATTAGTATAGATATGAAAATTATTATTTTGGTTGTTTTATTTTTCAAAACCCTCGCCTCTTTGTTTGTTCGAGAATTTTATGTTTTTAAATGTTTCTTTTTATTGGTGTTTGCAAAAGTTTTTTATTCTTGTTGTTATTTTTGAGTGTAATGACGTCTTTTTTTTGTGGGAGGTTTGTTTTTTATGGTAGATGATTTTTCTATGGGGTTTTTTCATGTTAATTATTTAATTTATTTAGATAATGTTAGGAAGCTTGCTATGAATGCTAGTGTTGTTGATGATTTTTCTAGGAGAGTCTTTGAAAGTTGTGGTTTTAAGCCTGTTTTGAGGGGTTTGCCTGATGAAGATTATGTTCTTGATTTGTATTTGTATAATAAGAAAGTGGAGTCTTTTTGGGAAAATAATGATTCTGGTTTTTTTAAGAGTGCTTTTTTTGAGGTGAATAGAATTAAGTCTGAGTGGTATAAGAAAGCGTTTGATTTTCACATTGAAAAGTTTGTTGTTGATTTGCCTGATTTTATTGGTCGTTTAGCTTTGGACTTTGGTTTTGATCGTGTGAATGTTGAAAAAGGGCATTCTTATATGTTAAGTAAAACTGATAGTTTTCTTTCAAGTGATTCTTTTAGCTTGTTTCCTTATCTTTTAGAGGATGATTTGATGGTTTGGTTTGATAATGAGGAAGATAGTATTTTTTGTAAGAATGTTGATTCTTATTTGGGAAAAAACAGGGGTGATTTTTTTAGGGATGTTTTTAGTTCTTTACCGTTTTATGTGTTTTCATTTAATGGTTTTAATGCGGATTTGTATAGGTCTGAGTTTATCAAGTATTTTAGTAAGAGTTCTTATAGGGATAATGTTGTTAGTATTCATTTGGTGAATAGTTATGTTGATGATGTTGTTAATTCTGTTAGGTCAGCCAATTTTCCCAAGTAGATTTTTGTCTATTTTTATTGGTTTTTTTGTTTGCAATTCGTAGTTTTCTGCGTGTATTTTGTTTTGTTCTGCAATCATTTTTACTTTGAAGAATTCTTCTATGTTTATTTCTTTTTTTGGATTCATTTTAATGTTTTTAAATGTTACTTTATCTCCTGGTTTTCCTTCTGGCACTTCTAGCAATCCTACTTTTTTGCCTTGGCTTACAGCCAGTAGCATTCCTTTGCTTTCTATTCCTCTTAGTTTTGCGGGTTTTAAGTTGTAGACCAGGATTATATTTTTTCCTATTAGTTCTTTTGCTTCGTAGTGACTTACAAGTCCTGAGACGATTGTTCTTTCTTCTTCGTTTCCACAATCAATTTTTTCTATGTATAGTCTGTCTGCTTCTGGGTGTTTTTCTACTGATGTTATTTTTGCGACTCTTAAGTCTATTGTTGAGATTATAGAACTGTTGTCTGTAGAATGATTTTTTGTGTTCTGTATTTTGTGTTCTGTATTTTGCGAGTTTATTTGTTTTCCTGAGTATTTTTCTTGGAAATTTTGTGTTTCTTTGTCTTGTAATTTGTTAAATATTGTTTCTGGTTCTCCTATTTTGTGATTTTCAATTTTTTTGTTTAAAGAATCAAGTTCGAATTTGTAGTCTGCGTTTAGTTGTTTTTTTATTTTTTGTGCGGTTTTTGGTATTATTGGTTGTAATAGTATGCTTAAGTCTTTTATTAGGTTTATTAGTACTGCTAAAACGTTTTGTGCTTTTTTTGGGTCTTCATTTATTAGTTTCCAAGGTTCATTTTCTTGGAAGTATTGGTTTCCTCTCTTTGATAGGTTCATTATTTGTTTTAGTGCTTTTTTTATTTCTATATTTTCATATGCTTTGATGATTTCTCCTACTTCATCATTATAATTTAGTGGATCTTTAATTTCTTTTATTTCATAATCACAAAATTTTTTTATGAATGTTGTTGTTCTGTTTATTAGGTTTCCAAGGTTTCCTACGAGTTCATGATTTATTTTTTCTTGGAAATCTTTCCACATGAATTTTGTGTCTGCTGTTTCGGGTCTGTTTATCATTAAGTAGTATCTCCATGCGTCTGCTGGTATTCCCGTTTCTTTTGCGTTGTCTCCGAAAACTCCTATTCCTCGGCTTTTGCTGAATTTTAGGTTTTCGTAATTCATGTATTCATTTACTGAGATTGTATCTAGTAGAGTGTAGTTATCTTGTGTTCCAATTAAGGATGCGGGAAATAGTATTGTATGAAATGGAGTGTTATCTTTGCCCATGAATTGTACTAAGCGTACATTTTCTGGGTTATGCCACCAGTCTTTCCAGTTTTTTTTGTTTGCTTTTGTTATTGCTATGTATCCTATTGGTGCGTCAAACCATACGTAGAAAACTTTGTTTTCATATCCTTTTTCAGGTACTGGTATCCCCCATTTTAAGTCTCGGGTGATTGCTCGTTCTTTTAGTCCTTCTTTTAGCCATGCGTTTGTTGTAGTGAGAGCGTTTTCTGACCATTTTTCTTGTCTTTGTTCTACGAATTTTTCAAGTTTGGGTTGTAGTTCGTTTAGTTTTATGAATAGGTGTTTTGTTTTTTTTATTATTGGTTTTGTTCCGGATAGTTTTGATTTTGGATTTATTAGGTCTGTGGGATTTAGAAGTTTTCCGCAGTTTTCGCATTGGTCTCCTCTAGCTTCTTTGTATTTACAGTGAGGGCATGTTCCTTCTATGAATCTGTCTGATAAATATTTTTGTGCTTCTTTGTCGTAGAATTGTTCCATTTCTTTTTCTGTTATGTAGTTGTTTGCTTTTAGTTTTTTAAATATGTCTTGCGTAATTTCTTTATTTTCTGGGCTTGTTGTTCTTCCAAAACAGTCAAAATCGCAGTTGAACCAATCATATATTTCCTTATGTATTTTAAAGAAGTAATCTACTGCTTCTTGAGGCGTCATATCCATGTTCATGGCTATTGTTTCTGTGGTTGTACCATGTTCGTCTGTTCCTAGAACGGAAATTGCTTCTATTTCTGGGTTGAGTCTTAAGAATCTTGTGTATACATCAGCACTTATTATACAAACCATTGTTCCTAAATGCGGAACATTGTTCACATAAGGTAACGCGCTTGTTACTAAGATTTTTTTCTTCATCTTTTTTAGTGATGAGAGTTTATTATTTAAAAGTATTGAAAATATCAAAAAAAAACAATATTTATTTTTGTTAATAGGCAGTAACTAGTATTTATTGTGTATTTTATTGGGTGCATTTATTTTTTATTTGTGTTTATGTTACGTTTTTGTCGTGCTTTTATTTGTGTTTTTTATCCTTTGTTTTAGCTTGCTTTTATTTTGATTTCTCCTGTTATTTTACGTTTTCTTTTCTTTTTTCTTCTTTGGAGCTTTCATTTTTTTTGTTATGCCTATTTTTTCATTACATTTTCCACATTGAAATATGAATGCTGGAACTCCTTGCCAGGTTTTTCTTTTGTATGGCGTGGTAGTTGTGTCTTCATTGTCACAGTGTGGGCACTCATATTTTACGCATACAGTTAGTTTTGTTTCATGTTCTGCTTTTGATTCTATATATTTGCATTCAGGGCATTCGTATTCTGTTGCTCTTATTTTTATTTTTCCTTTTTCTACTGGTTTACCCATTAGAGCTTTTTTGCATTTGGGACATTCTAATTTACTTGCCCAAGCCATTATTTTGCCTTTTGGTTCTAGTTTTCTTCTTGTAAAATATATTAATTCATCCATATTTTGTGGTTCTTCGCAGTTCATGATCTTTACACCTCGTAATTCAGTCTTTTTATTTCTAAACTTATGCCTTGTTTCATAAGTCTTATGTATTTTGGGCATTCTACCCAATATATTTTGTTGTCTTTGCAGTGTTTTATAATTTTTTCTGTTTCTGCGTTGTTTTTTGTTTCTGTAAATAGATTTATTCCTTGACTTTCCAAATAGATAATGTTTTTGTCTTTTAGTATTTGTTTTTGTTTTTCTTTGGTTTCATTGAAAAATTTAAGTTTTTCTCTTAGATTGTTTAGTTCTTTAGGAAGTTTATCAAGGATTATTTCTTTGGGGGAATCTTCTGTAAATTTATGATTATTTATTTTTATTAAATTGATGTCTTTTTCTATGTCTTTTAATTTTTCTTCATACAAAATTATTCCTCCGCAACCTATATCTATAGGTTTATATTTGCCAAAACTGCAAACTATAAGATGCCCATATTTTGCTTGTTTTGTCCCTACACTTCCGCAACTATCATTTATTAACAATATGTTGTTTTGATTGCATATTTCAAAAATTTTTTTCATGTTTTCTAATTGTATATATCCTGGACTGCTATGCATTATTAGAGTGCAATTTTTGAATTTTTTTAATTCTACAGCATCAATTAATCCATAATTTGTTTTTATTTGTATTGTGTTAAGTTTTAGTTTTTTTGCGATTTGTCTATATGTTATCCAACCACCTTCTTGTTGAATTAAAAGCAAATTTGTCTTATTTTTTGATAAAACTTGGTTCTTTGCATAGTTTAAAGCTATTTTAATAGATTGATTACATCTTTTTGTAAAAATAAATTGCTTATTCCCAAATATTTTTTTTAATTTTGTTTGCATATAACTATTAAGGGTATTTATTCAATTATATTGTTTTCGAATTGTGTGAATAAAAATATTTCATATTTTCAAATAGATTTAACAATAGCTTTAACAAAATATATATTATTAAGAACAGCAATCTTTATAAACTTACTAAAAATCAATAAACACTAGTCCTAGTGTTTGACAAGATTCACTACTACTAAATACATATTTTGAGAGGTTATAATGAGATGTCCATTTTGCAATAATGTAGAGACAAAAGTGCTCGAGACCAGAGAATCAGATCCCGACAATACTAGAAGAAGAAGAGAATGTTTAAAGTGTGAAAGAAGATTCACAACTTACGAACAAATTGAACTAACAAATGTGCCTGTAATAAAAAGAGATGGAAAAAGAGTTTTGTTTGACAAACAAAAAATTATCAAAAGCATTCAAATTGCATGTCAAAAAAGACCTATAAATCCTGAAAAAATTGAAGAAATTGCGCAGCGTATAGAATCAAAAATAAGAGCGAGTGCAAAAACAGAAATAACAACGAAAAAAATAGGAGAACTAGTATTAAGGTACTTAAAAAAACTAGATCAAGTCGCATATATAAGATTCGCATCAGTTTACAGAGACTTTCAAGATTTAGAGGGTTTCAAAGAAGAATTGGAAAAATTAGACTGATTGATCAACAAGCACATTTATGAGGTAGTTAAAATGGAAAAAACAAAAAATATTGATACAAAAACAAACAAATCCGATATTGAAAAAACAATGAGTATCTTATCAGGAGATGGAAACTATTCAGAAAAAGGATTAGAATTTAAAAGAGTATTCACAAAAGAAGATATAAGTCCTTTTGAAATGTTCGAATATGATGAAAGAAAATCAGTTATTAAAAATCAAGATGGTTCCACAGTATTTGAAATAAATAATGTTGAAGTCCCGAAATTTTGGTCCCAAGTAGCAACAGATATACTAGCACAAAAATATTTAAGAAAAAGAGGCGTTCCTCTTGTAGATTCTAACAATAACCCCCTAATTGATGAAACTACTGGTAAACAAAAATTAGGTTCTGAAAACAGCATAAAACAAGTAGCCCACAGATTAGCCTTAACCTGGAAAAGATGGGGAGAACGATACGGGTATTTTAGAAGTAAAAAAGATGCAAAAGTTTTCTATGATGAAACAACATATATGTTAATAAATCAAATGTGCGCACCAAATAGTCCACAATGGTTCAATACAGGTCTGGCTGAAGCCTACAATATAAGAGGATCTGCACAAGGCCATTACTATTGTGATCCACATACAGGAGAAGTCATGAAATCTGAAGATTCATATACAAGACCTCAACCTCATGCCTGTTTTATTCAAGAAATAAGAGATGACTTAGTAAATGACGGAGGAATTTTTGATTTGCTGGCAAGAGAAGCCAGACTTTTTAAATATGGCTCGGGAACAGGCACAAATTTTTCTTCTTTAAGAGCTAAAGGAGAAAAACTTTCAGGAGGAGGAAAAAGCTCTGGTTTGATGAGCTTTCTGTACATATTTGATAAAGCAGCAGGAGCAATAAAATCTGGCGGTACAACAAGAAGAGCCGCAAAAATGATTTGTTTAGATTTGGACCACCCAGATATAGAAACCTTTATTGATTGGAAAGTAAAAGAAGAACAAAAAGTGGCCGCATTAGTTGCAGGTAGTATAAAAACAAAAAAGCACCTCAACAACATAATGAGAATTGCAAATGAACATAAATCAGTAAATCTAAAAGAAAATTCTGATTTAAGAAAAGCAGTAAAAAAAGCTTTACACGAAGAAATACCAATGACATATATTCAAAGAACATTACAATTAGTAAGGCAAGGATATAAAGATTTAGATTTCATTATATTAGATACGCACTACGAATCAGATGCATATCAAACGGTTTCTGGTCAAAACAGCAATAATTCTATAAGAATTCCTAATAAATTTTTTGAAGCATTATCAAAAAATGATACCTGGAAATTAACTGCAAGAACAGACGGTTCAGTAATGAAAACATTAAATGCATCAGATCTTTGGGACAAAATAAATTATAGTGCTTGGATGTGCGCAGACCCAGGAGTTCAATACGATACTACAATTAATGAATGGCACACATGTCCTAAAGATGGAAGAATAAATGCAAGCAATCCTTGCTCAGAATACATGTTTTTAGATGATACAGCGTGCAACCTTGCAAGTTTAAACCTAATAAAATTTTACGATTCAAAAACTAATAATTTTGAAGTTGAAAACTTCAAACACAGCGTAAGAATCTGGACAACCATACTTGAAATAAGTGTTTTAATGGCGCAATTCCCTTCAAAAGAAATAGCTATAAAAAGTCATAAATATAGAACACTAGGTCTGGGCTATGCAAATATAGGAACTCTTCTTATGATGTCAGGCCTCCCCTATGATAGTGATGAAGGAAGAGCTCTTGCAGGATGCATAACTGCAATAATGGGCGGGGAAGCTTATAAAACAAGCGCAGAACTTGCAAAATGTCAAGGAACGTTTGAAAGATATGAAGAAAACAAAGAAGATATGCTTAGAGTTATAAAAAATCACAGATACGCAGCACATAATGTTGAGCCTGAAAAATATCTTAATTTAACAATAAAACCTAGCAGTCTAAATGAAGAGTTCTGCCCAAAATATTTATTAGAATCCGCAAAAAAATCGTGGGATTCCGCTTTGGAATTAGGCGAACAGCATGGATACCGAAATGCGCAAGTCACAGTAATAGCCCCAACAGGAACAATAGGCTTAGTTATGGATTGCGATACAACAGGAATAGAACCTGATTTTGCTCTTGTTAAATTTAAAAAACTTGCAGGCGGAGGATATTTTAAAATAGTAAATCAGTCTGTTCCTAAAGCACTAAAAAACCTAGGGTATTCTAAAGAACAAATCAATTCAATAATAACATATGCAACAGGAACTGGAAATCTTAAGGACTCTCCAAAAATAAATTATGAATCTTTGAAAAATAAAGGATTCACAGATGAAAAAATAAAAATAATCGAACAAAATCTAAAAACTGCTTTTGAACTAAAATATGCATTTACGAAATGGACGATGGGAGAACAATTCTTAAAAGAATTAGGTTTTACTAATGAACAACTCAAAGATCCTAATTTGAATGTTTTAGAAGCATTAGGATTTAATAAAAAAGATATTGAAGAAGCAGAACAACACATTTGTGGAACGATGACTGTTGAAGGAGCGCCATTTCTAAAAGAAGAACATTACGCCGTTTTTGACTGCGCAAATAAATGTGGAAAAAAAGGAAAAAGACTAATAGGATATAATGGTCACATCAACATGATGGCTTCAGTTCAACCATTCATATCTGGCGCGATAAGTAAAACAATAAATATGGACAAAGACGCAAGCATCAAAGACATAGGAGATGCTTATCTTAACAGTTGGAAAAAAATGCTTAAAGCCGTCGCATTATATAGGGATGGTAGTAAATTAAGTCAACCGCTAAGCGCTAATAGTCCTGATGAAACAGAATTATTAATGATAAAAGAAGAAGAAATGACCGATGAAACAATAACTCCTGAAAAACTTCAAGAAGTAGCAGTTCATCAGATAATACAAAAAAAGATGCCTAGCAAAAGAGGAGGATTCATCCAAGAAGCAATTGTAGGTGGTCAAAAAGTGTTCTTAAGAACTGGAGAATACGAAGATGGCGCGCTAGGAGAAATATTTGTAGACACATACAAAGAAGGCGCTAGTTACGGAGCACTGTTGAATTGTTTTGCAATTGCAATAAGCAAAGGTTTGCAATATGGAGTTCCTCTTAGTGACTATGTAGATTCATTCACATTTACAAGATTTGAACCTTCTGGCCCAGTATCAGGGCACCCTGCGATTAAAAGTGCAACTTCAATAATAGATTATGTATTCAGAGTTCTTGGATATGAATACCTTGGCAGAAAAGACTTCGTACACGTTAAAAGTATGGAATCATTTGATGCCAAAGTAAAAAGCGGAAATGGGAATGGCTCTGGAAATAATGGCAAAATAAGTTCTCCAGAAAAACAATTGACAATAACAGATAAAGACGCAAAAGTATTCGAAGCTAAATCCAAAGGATATACAGGAGAACAATGCACATCTTGCGGTTCAATGAAATTAAGAAGGAATGGAAGTTGCATGGTCTGTGAAGATTGCGGCTCTACAACTGGATGTTCATAACTAAAATATTTAAAGTTCCTCATCACACCCCATAATATTATGATTTGAATTTAAAGTATGCATTTATCTTAAATTTAATTTAATAATAGAAAACTTCAAATGAACACGCATAAAACGTTTTTATGAGTTTTTTCACTAGACATGTTAACAAAACATTTTAAAATCTGACAATTGTTTTTTATTAAAATGGGAGATTCTGATTATTTATTAGTTTTAAAGGCAGTGCAAGAAATTCCTTTTAATGTCGGAAAAAAATTATTAATTGATTTTCTTAGAGGTGATGAAACAAACAAATCCATAACAAATAATGAACTCTACAAATTTGATTTTTTTGGATCATTGGCTTACGAAAAAGATGAACTTGATTTATTATTAGAGGAACTTCTAGCTCAAAGATTATTAGAATATGATTTTGTTTCAGGTAAAAAATTTTGGAGAGTCTTGAATTTAACGAAAAAAGGAAGAGACGAACTATTAAACCCTACAATGCTTAAACCTAAACAAACTCTTAAAGAAATCAGTTTTTCTAAAGAAGAAACTTTGATTCTGAAAAATTTTGATTTTTTTCTTAAAAACTATAATAAAGGTCAAAAAAAAGCAATTATTTGCAACAATAAACACATTTTATGCATCGCAGGAGCTGGTTCTGGAAAAACAACGGTGTTAACTAAAAGAATAGAATTTCTTGTTAAATATAAATCAGTAAATCCAAAAAAAATTCTCGCAATAACATTTACAAGAAAAGCAAGAAAACAAATGATATCAAAACTTCACAATTTAGGAATAGATGAATGCCACGTAGAAACCTTTAATTCGTATTGCGAAAAGATATTAAAAAAACACGAAGCTTTAGCTTATGATAAACCTACAAGAGTAACCACTTATAAAGATAAAATAATTGCAATTAACAAAAGTTTAAATTCCTTAAAGTTAGATATGAAAACTGCGATAAATATTTATTTTTCAGATTCTCAATTAAAAAACAAAACTTCTGAACAATTAGCTAAAACATTTATGAATGATTGTTTTTTTGTAAGAGATTATCTAAAAAGCAAAGATGAAAAAATAGAAAACATAAAGCATGACAAATATTTAGTATCTAAAGACTCTTTTCAATTAGTTTATGGAGTTACAAAATATATTGATGCGTATATGTTAAAAAATGGATTAAGAGATTTTATGGATCAAATGGTAGATTGTCTTAATTTGTATAGAAAAAGAACCGATTTAATACCTACATATGAACACATATTAGTCGATGAATTTCAAGATGTTAATAAGTTACAAGTTGAATTTCTTGAATTATTAAATACTAATAATTTATTCTGCGTTGGTGATCCTAGACAAAGCATTTTTGGTTGGAGAGGTTCAGATATTAAATATATTAATGAATTTGAAGAAAAATATGCTGATTCTGAAATTGTAATGCTTACAACCAATTATAGATCCTCACCAAGCATAGTCAAAATTATGAACAAATCTATAAAAAAAATGAAACTTCCCGATCTAAAATCTGTAAATGACACAGACCATGAAGAAACAGACGGTAAAATAGCACTTGTTAATTTTGATAACGAACTAGCAGAACACGAATTTATAACGCAAGCAATCATAACTTCAAACACAAAAAGAGAAGAAATATTTGTTTTGGCAAGAATGAATAAGCAGTTAAATGAAATATCAGAAATTTTTAAAGCTAAAAACATTCCATTTGTTCTAAAAAATGATGATTCTGCAACAGATATTGAAACTCATCAAGGCAAAGTTGTTCTTGCAACAGTGCACAGCATAAAAGGATTGGAAGCTGAAACTGTATATGTTGCAGGATGCAATTCTTTATATTTCCCATGTAAGGGATCTGAACATCCATTTTTAGAAATGATTAAAGTTGATGAATATAATAAAGAGGAAGAAGAAAGAAGATTGTTCTACGTAGCTATAAGCAGAGCTAAAAAAAATTTAATTTTAAGTTTTACAGGAAAACAACCCACTTATTTTTTAACAAAGGAAATCCAAGAGATATTAAATTTTAACAAACAAGAAAGTAAAAAAATACAAACACAAGCATTATTCAAAGTACAATCAAACATAGTGACTAGATTAAAAGAATGGAGAAAAACTAAAGCAGAAGAATTAGGCACAAAAGCATTTATGATAATGCACGATTCAACATTATATGAATTAGCCGAAAAAAAACCATTAACATTAGAAGAATTAAGAGAAATAAAAGGACTAGCTTCAAACAAAATAAGCAAATTTGGAGAAGAACTACTAGATCAACTTTATTAACTTAGAACCATCAAATCAATTTCATTAATCAACACACATCTTTAAACAAAATTTGCTTACATTTATGAGTAGGCATAGACTCAAATTTTAGTATGTCTTGCTTTTGATTCAATCCTGAAGCCGATAACACATCATGAAATTTTTGAAAGATTTGCAAAGTAGCATTTACATCTGCTAAAGCTCGATGTTCTTGCTCATTTTTTATATTGTAATAATCACAAATGCAAGATAATTTTTTACTTGGAAGATCAGGAATAATTCTAGTTGCTAATTTTCTTGTACACAATCTTTCATTTTCAAAAAAATTTTTAGTATGCAGCTCAACATTATGTTTTAAGAACGAATAATCAAAAGAAGCATTATGCGCCACCATTATGGAATCCTTAATAAAATTAAGAAATTTTGGCATAACTTCTTTTATTGTGGGTGCGTCTTTTACTAATTCATCATTTATGCCAGTAAGTTTTGTTATGAATCTTGGAATTTTAGTTTCAGGATTTACAAGAGTTATAAATTCTTTTTTAACAATTCCATCAACAACATGAACCGCTGCAATTTCAGTTATTTTATGAGTATATCTAGAAAGACCTGTAGTTTCTATATCCAAAACAGTGTATTCTTTGAGCATCTATAAAAACTAAAAAAAGTTTCCTTTATATATTTAACGAGATTGAAAAAATTTACCAAACAATGATAAAAATAGAAAACTTCAAATGTTTACAACAGGAATCACCACATAAAATTTTATAAGAACAACATAAAATTAGAGATTTTATCACAAAATTCGCTAAAAAAATAACCAAAAATCAAAGATTTTTGTGCAGGTCGGGGTACGACAAAAGCAAAGCTTTTGTGTACAATAAATGCAAAGCATTTATTTGTATTAAACCCCTTCCGCTAGAGCGCAATAAAAAAACACGCATGATTATGGTGTACCCTAAATCTTTCTTTTTCTTATTGCAAAGTATTGTTAGCTGCTTTGTAGTGCGACTTGTAATGTCAACATATCGGTCTATAAAAAAGGTTGCGTGCAAGAAAAACCGGCATTATGGGGGCTGCGAACAGTTCGAAAGCACGTTCTTTTTCAAAAGGCTTTTATGTCCTTTAAGGACATTTTAGGTTTATAAGGAAAGCTTGCCCTATCTTATGGAGAAAGCTTTATAAATAAAACATTTATCCAAATAATCATTAAGGGCCCATGGTCTAGCGGCTATGATGTCTCCCTTACACGGAGAGGATCCCCGGTTCGAGCAACTGGTTACGCTCAGTTGACACGCAAGTGTGTTTCGCACTTGTGCTCAAACACAGTAAAGTTTCGAAAATCCGGGTGGGCCCATCATCTTTATTTTTAAGAATTATTTTTGAACCACAATAAACAAGACCATATTGAGAAAAATATATAAAGTGTTGAAATGTTAAATCTATTATGAAACATAAACTAATCATTATTATATTTTTTTGTACGCTTTTTTTAATTGTTGCATGCCAAACAAAAACAAATGAAACTTTGCTCATCGCAGACATGAAAGATTCTTCAATAATCTCAGGAGAATCCACACAAATAATAATAGAAGTTTCAAATAACGGAGATGTGGTTCTTGATGGAGAACTCGAAATTTATTCAGAAGACGAAGAAAATGTACAAATAGAATACTCTGATGATGAGAGAATAAGTATTAATCTTGCACCAGAAGAAAATATTAAAAGAGTTATTCCTGTGACTGGAAAAACATCTTCTTTAAGGACAGATTATCTTATAACTGTTAATCTCATAGGAAGTAATAAATCAATATTAGGATCTGCTAAAACAGTTCTTATAGTAAAAAAAGAATAAAAACTCAATTTTTGTTTGGAAGCCAATCATTTTTTCTTTTAGACTTTAGAGCATCAGCGTACCATTCTAATTCCTTAATAAAATTTTCTGCTCTTGAATAATATCTTTGATCATTTGGAGAACCATCCTCAAGAAACTCCTGAACTTTTCCTACGGGTAACGTTGTAGGTATGCTAGACATTCCTAACTCTGCAAGAAATGCTCTTAAATGTACTGCGCTTCTAACACCTCCAAAGCTTCCAGCAGAATAAGACAATATTGCACTTGGCTTAAAAACATATTCTGACTGGAAATAGTCTAAAATATTTGTTAAACCAGGGGGCATGCTATGATTATATTCTCCTGTAACTATTACAAAACAATCAGCTGATTCAAAAAGGTCATGAATTTTTTGTAATTTTTCAGGAGCTTTTCCTCTTTCATATTCTTTATACATCTTATCAAGTATTGGAAGATTGTATTCTTTTGCATCAACTAATTCAACAACATGATTTCTTTTCTTCAATTCATTTATAATGAACTTCGCTGCTTTAATGCCCTCTCTTGCATTTCTTTGACTTCCATAAACCACAACCACATTTAATGTCATAATTACCACCTGCTAAACAATAAAACAAGTCCCATTATATTTGTTGTGAATCTAAAATAAGAAAAAACTGATTACAGGAAACAAAATGCACGCCATCATAGCCCTTCTTGGAATTCCAAATTCATTTGCATAAAGTCCTATGATTGTGGCTACTACTAAAACTACAAATCCTTTAAATCCACTTAGAACAAATGTCAAAATACAAATGAGCAAAATAACTGATTTGACTGTTAATTTATAATTAATTTTTGTAATTGTTTTTGAAAACCATCTTGTTATAGGAAATGAAATGATGCATGCAATACCTCCTGCAATTAAAGATACTCCAATAAGCAAAAATACGTTAGGGCTTAAAACAAGTTCTTTGACTGCTAAGATTGCTCCGTTTCTTGCTTTATCTAATATGTGGAGCGCTGCAATTGACATAAAAAAATTAGCAGTACTTATGGAGCCTATCATTACAAGAAATGTATTTGGTTCGTTCTCCGTAGTGATTGAAGAACTGATTGCTGCAGCAGTGCTGCTTCCAAGACCTGGCAATATACTTGTTATGAACCCGCTTATAAAACCTAGTAATGCGCTTGGAATAATTTTTTTTAAAGAAATGCTTAAAGTTTTAATCGTTTTTTGTTCTGGAAGAACATTAGAATCATTTTTTAAACTGAATAAAAGAGTAGAAACTCCAAAAAAACCACTCAACAAAGGAAATAGAGAATTTTCTAAATTTGAATTTAAAACAATTAAACCAAGAATTCCCGAACAAAATAACAAAAGAGTAGTTCTGAATTTAGGGGTTGAAGAATAAATAATAAAAAATGCTACAAAAAAAAGAATATATACTATGTAATTTTGAATACTTGAATAAATCTGTTCTAAAAAAACTGTTACAAAATAGAAAATTGCAGCACCTAAAATCAAGCCTGATAAGCTGCCTATAATTGTATAGGAAACTGCGGAAAATCCTTTTCCTTCTAAAAGCAATTTATGTCCTGGAAGAACACTTATTGCGGTGCTATCAGGAGCTCCAAGAAAAACGCTGGGTATTGTGTCAAGAAATGTGTGTGTTAATGCCATACAGATTATGAAAACAACTAAGCATTCAATAGAGATTATATTTAGGAATATTGCAGATAATGAGATTAGTGTGGCACTTACCAAATTTACGTGTATTCCAGGAATTAATCCGGTAAAAATCCCGGAAGCCACACCGAGCAAGATTGCGATAAGGATTTCAAGAACCATAAGACTTGCGATTCTTGGACATTTATATGCTTTAGGACTTTTGAGTCGAATAGTTTCCGATTATTTCCGAATTGTTCTTTTTAATCACTAAAAGTATTAAAAAAAGAAAAAAATTGTTTATTTGCTCTAAACAACAATATTTATACATATCAAATACCAAACAATTCTACATAATTTTTTAGTCTTTAAAGCATGATTGGAAGTTAAATTGACCTTATTTTCTTTAAATAAAAATATTTATATATGTGAACAAGGATACAAAGTCCATTCTAGTATAATTATCTGTATATCTAGATAAAAAGGTGTATGCTATTGGAAAATCAATTATTAACTGTTGGATTGTTGATGTTTTTTGCAATAATAGGTAGTGTTTTGTCTGCAAAAGTTAAACAACCAGCAGTAGTAGGACTTCTAATAATAGGCATGATAATAGGACCAAATGCGACAAACTTAGTTACAGACAGCAACACAATTAATTTAATGATAGAGTTCGGGGCAATCCTGTTTCTTTTTATTATAGGGATGGAATTTTCTTTACCTCAATTAAAAAAAATAGGTGGAAAGTCATTAGTTGTAGCATTGTTCAAAGTCGGAATAATGTTCTTTTTGGGGTTTTTATTAACTTCCTTATTTGGTATGGACTTTATCACAGCAGCATTTGTAGGCGTGATATTTTCATTTTCCAGTACGATGATAATAACGAACATATTAAAACAAAAATCTTTCATAAAAAAACAAGAAGTACCATTATTAATAGGAGTTCTTGTATTAGAAGACATATTTGGAATAGTGGCATTAACTTTTTTTTCTGTAACAAAAAATGCAGGAATATCAGGAATGGTTTCTGGAATTGAAAAATTATTAATAAGTTTAATAGTGATGAGCATCATTTACGTCATCATATCAAAATTTGCCGAAAACATAATAAAATGGATAATGAAAAATACCGGAGATGAAGTAATAACGCTAATAAGTCTAAGTTTATGTGCGGGTTTTGCATACATTGCCTATTTATTAGGATTGAGCCCTAGTGCAGGAGCATTTCTTGCAGGTAGTTTATTATCAACATTCAAAGAATCAAAATTATTTGAAAGATCAGTTAAACCCCACACAATATTATTTTCTTCATTCTTTTTCATATCAATGGGCACTTTGATTAATGTAAAAGCAATATTTGATAACTTATTTGTAATAATTTTATTTTCAATTGCAATAATAATTTCATTACAAATAGCTATAGGAGTAGTTACAAGACTTTTTGCTGATTTTTCTAAAAAAGGAGCTATGTTTGCATCAATAGCGATGTTACCTCCAGGAGTTTTTTCAATGCTAGTAGCAAAAGAAAGCATAAGTTATGGAGTTTCTTTGGATTTGGTGACCATTACATCAATAATAATTTTATTGATGTCTATAGTATTATCGTTAGCAATTTCAAAAACTGACAAATTTGTCATAGAATCAAATAAACAAAGCATAATAAAAGTAATATCTAATAAACTTTCAACATTTCTTTATGAATTAGATACAGAACATTTTTACTCAAAAAAAATTAAAAGAAGAGCAGGATTAGTTTCTATGTTTATATTAGGATTAATAATACTAACAACGATACTTTATGAAATAATAATACTTAACATAAACATTGTTTTAAAAATATTTTTACTGACTATAATAAGCTCATCTATGATTGCATTAGTTTATTTTATAATAAAAACAACCAAAAAAATATTTGAATATACAATAAACATATTCAGCAACCTTCAAGGAGGAACAAATATTAAAAAAACAAGAAATTTCATAAAACATCTTTTTTTTGGTTTATTATTATTGTTAATAGGATTATTTTTTCCAATGTTCTTGTTTGTATTAGACAAAAGTAAATTGGTTTTAATAATACCTGTGTGCTTTGTTTTAATTGGACTGATTATGATTGTAAAATCAAACAATTATGCAAAACACATAAATCTGGAATATAAATACACAATACATAAATTTAAGAAAATTAATGTTAGTTCTAAATATTTCTTAAAAAGTACTGGTCAAGTGAAACGAAATGATTTATAAACGATAAAACTTACATGTGGTAGCCAGAAAGATCTATCTTTTAAGATGGATGTGAATTGCGTCTTGCTTCGTATGTTCAAAGATTTGCGATTAAGAAACAATCGTTAAAGCTCCGTTTTTTAAGGTGGGATGGATTGTTTCAGTAAAGCGTTTTTTGGAAAAAATAGATTCATTTTATTTTTTTAGTTTGAACTATTTTTGTCTGGCTCATATAATTTCCTGAAGAATATATTGTTGTTCCCGCTCCTGTGTTTAAAAGGTACATGCCTTGTATTGTTGTTTCTCTATCATTTGATATTATTCCTGTTAGTGTAGCGACTATTCCTGTCGCAGTCAATATTATTCCTGTAGTGCACAATATGCAGTTGATTATTTTGTATGTGTTTTTTGGAATGTTTAGTTTTAGAGATATATTTTCATTTTCTTTTTGCGTTTTGGCATTTACTTCATTAAATATGCTGTATGTTGTATTTGCTGCGATTACTTCGTTTATTGGTAGGTTTGAGAATAATGCTCCACTTATATATCCTGCTGTGCTTGCGGCGTATAGTGTTTTTGTTAGTTGTTCTGGTGTTAAATTTGTTTTTTTTAATATTTTTATTCCTGTTTGTTTATGTAGTGCTATTATTTTTTCATCTATTCGTTCTATGAGTGTTTTGTTTTTTGAATTTGTTTGTTTGATCAGTGTCATTTTTTTCTTAGTTTGTAAAAGCCATTTATAAATGTTACTACTATAATGTAGATTATATTTGGAAAAGAGATAAATTTAAAAACAAACTTAATGAAATAAATTTATGGATATATTAAGTACGTTTGCTGTATTGACTGCAATAATAATAATTGGATATTTTTCAGAGTTATTATTTAAAAAAACCAGAATCCCTGATGTTTTGATACTTATTTTAGTAGGCGTTTTTTTAAGATATGGTGTTGGTTGGGCTAATCCTGATTCTTTAGGAGAGGGCACTCAACTTTTTACTACATTTACTTTAATATTTTTATTATTTCAAGGTTCTTTAGCTATTGATTTTAAGACTTTGTTTAAATCAGTTAAGGGAGCATCTGTTCTTACCATTTTTAGTTTTTTTTTAACGGTTGCAATAGTTATGTTGTTAAGCATGTTGCTTTTTCAAATGAATTTTATTACTGCATTACTTTTGGGAATGATTCTTGGAGGTACTTCAAGCGCGGTCGTAATACCTATGGTGAAAAGTTTGCCTTTAGGTAAAGACATTAAAAGTTTGTTAACTTTAGAATCTGCAATAAGTGATGTTCTTTGCATAATAGGTTCTCTTACAATAATAAATATTATTTTAACTGGTCAAGTTTCAGGCGTGGGGGTTGCAAATAATATTTTAAGTTCGTTTGCTCTTGCACTAGTATTTGGCGCAATTGTTGGTTTGATCTGGGTTCATTTATTAGATAAATTTGATGATTTAAAGCAAGCATATATGGTGACTGTTGCAGTAGTTATTGGACTATATGCCTTAATAGAGAGTCCTTTGATAGCTGCTAGCGGAGCTATAGGCGCTCTGGCTTTTGGGCTTGTGCTTGGTAATAGTAGAGCCATACTAAGATTATTTCATTCTAATGACAAGAAAAAATCTGAGGAGGAATCTTTAACTATTTCTGCTGTGTTGAATAAAAGCGCTCAGAATTTTTTTCAAGAGATTAGTTTTTTTGTTAAAGTGTTCTTTTTTGTGTATTTAGGTATTTTAATGGATTTTTCAAGCGTAACTATCTATTTGTTGTCTTTTTTAATTGTTGTTGGGATATATTTGATTAGGCCTTTGGCAGTAAAACTTTCTTTAGGAAGGCATAACTTAGGAAATTTGGATAGGACTAGCTTAGAAGTGTTAATTCCTAAGGGTTTAGCAGCTGCAGTTTTAGTTCAGTTAGCTATTCAAAGCGGGGTGCCTGGAGCAGATTTGATGACTGCTCCTGTTTTGGCAGTGGTTTTTTTAAGTATTTTGCTAACTTCTATTCTTGTTATTTTAAATGGAAAAGGCTTGTTTAATGGTGTTTGGAATTTGTTTTCTAAACATTTCGAGGATTCTAGATTGAATTCTAAGCTTAAAAGATAGTTTTCAGAGTGTGTTTTTAACTTTTAGAGAACTCGTTTTTTTAACATCAATTTTGTTGTGTGTATTTTGATTGTGCATTTTAATTTTGTTGTTGCTATGTTTTTTTGAAATAAACTTTGTTGATGATTTTGTGAAGCATGACTTTATTTTTTGCTTGTAGTATTTTTTGAGTTATTTCTTTATTATTTTGGCATTCTTTAGCAAACCATATTGTGTGATCTTTTAGTTCAGATAAATTGTTTCTGTTTTCTATTTTGTTATATAGTTCCATGAAATATTTGAAGTCTCTTCTTACTTGTTCTGTTTTTTTATTGTATGTTGTTAGTGGTTTTTTGGGTTGTTTTTTTAGTTTCCAGTAATTGTTTAATTCTTCGAATATTGAAGGATTATTTTTTGCTCCTCTGCCTATCATTAAAAAATCTGCTTTTGTGTGTGCAAAAGCCATGTGGGCCATATATGTGTTTGTTACATCTCCACTTAGTATTATGGGTATGTTTATGTTTTCTTTTATTTTTTTAATGAGCGTCCAATCTGCGCGTTCCATGTATTTTTGTTTTCTTGTTCTCGGGTGTATTGTTATTGCGTTAACTCCTAGTTTTTCGAGTTCTTTAGCGATTTCTAATGCATTTATTGTGTTTTTGTCCCATCCACTTCTCATTTTAATTGTTAGTGGTTTTTTTATTATTGGTCTGAGTTCTTTTATTATTTTATATAATTGGTCGGGGTGTTTCATTAGGTAGCACCCTCCTTTTTTTCCGAGCATATAGGGCAAGGGACATCCTATGTTGTAATCTATTAACTCCGCTATTGGCTCAATAATTTGTATGGTTTTTTTGAGTGTTTCAATATTAGAACCTCCTAGTTGGATTGCCAATGGTTTTTCTTCTGTTTGAGGATTTATGAGTTGATTTATTGTTTTTAATTCTCCTATTTCAGAAACTTTTTCCATGAATATGTCCGCATCTATCATATCTGTGAATATGAGGCCTGCACCTCTTTTTTTGCATAATATTCTAAAGCTTGCACAATTAACTGCTTCCATGGGTGCTAAGAAAAATGGATTTTCAAGTTCTAGTGAGCCAATTTGCAACTGCATTTAAAATGTTTATTGATGTTGATTTATATTTGTTTGGTTCTGTTTGTTTGAAATAGGTTTCTTTTACGATGTTTTTTTGTACGTCTGGGGTTTCTAGTTCACAATCGTCAAAGTTCAGTTTTGGGTTTGCAATTGTTATTTTGCTTTCTTGTTTTTTTTCTATTTTTTGTTGTTCTTGCGGGCTTTTATTGTGGTTTTTATAGTCATTAAAGTCTATTATGTTTTTGTTTTTTTTGTCATAAAACAATTTTTGTATTAAATCAGATCTTTTTACGAATTGATGAGTGTTTATGTCATAAAATTGATATCTTGAGTATATTGTGGAGTATTCATTTGCATTTTGTAGCATTGTTTCAAGAGAATTTTTATCATAATTTCCTAAAAATGCTTTTTGTACTAAAAGAACTTTGCTACTTTTT
Organism: Candidatus Woesearchaeota archaeon; assembly: GCA_021735165.1. NCBI lineage: Archaea > Nanobdellati > Candidatus Woesearchaeota > Candidatus Woesearchaeota archaeon. The sequence goes on along the minus strand of JAIPHP010000013.1, from coordinate 4,236 downwards.
AAGTTTGGTTGGAACCAACTTAAAACTGTAAGTTGGTCATTATTTGATACTTCGTTATTGCTGTATTTTCCATGGATGTTGAGTGCTCCAAAGTATACATTTTCGCTTTCTAAATCATCGTCCAATAATTTATATTTTGATAAGAGGATGTCTCTTGAGCTTTCATTGAATTTTTCAATCTCTCTATGTCTCATCCTAGAACTTTTTGATTTAAAAAAGTTTATTTTTACAGTATATGTTTTTATGTATGAATGTTCTGTGAGCTGTTCTTTCATTTATTTCACTTTAAGTAATTTTTTGTTTTAATTGTTCAGTGAAGAAGTAGTATTTTAATCTTTCTATCATTAATAGCTGCTTTTTTTAAGAATTTATTATATTTTTGTGTTATTTTATTTTTTGGATTCTATTAATTATTGGTTTTGGGTCTGGGTAATATCTTGCTATTAGGTTTTCTTCTGATTCAAAGGTTTTTTCATTTTCTGAAACCTTTAGTTTTGTTATTTTTTGAGTATTTGGGTCTATGTCGTAGCAAATTACTTCATTTTTATTTGTTTCTACTAAGTTGAATATTCCATCGTGAAGACCCGCATTATTCATTATGTAATGTACGTTGTCTTGTTTTATGAATTGCGTGTAGCTCCAATGGTTGTGTGATTGAATAAAAATTATATGTTTGTCTTTTTTTAGATTTTTTATAAATTTTTTTAGTGAAGAGCTTGCTGGTTGAAATGTTCCTGTTTCTTTATCATATGTTCCTTGGGTGTGGTTATATATTATGATATTTTCGTAGTTTTCAAGGTTTTCTTTTATGTTTTCTAGTATTTGTTTTGTTTTTTGTTCCTGTTTCATTGATGTGGGCGTGTAATTTTCTGTGTCGTGGCTTTCTCCCGGTATTCCTATTATTAGTGTTTTATCTTGTGTGTGGTGTTTATTTCTTATGTATATAAAATCTGATTCTTTTTCTAATAATTCTAGTTTTTTTTCGAATAGTTCGTATATTTTTTCTAAAATTTTAAAATCTAGTTCTTTTATTAAGGTTTTTTCACAATTTGTTAAAAACGTTAGTTCATGCAATACCAAGAAATGTAATTTTGACTCGTGGTTTCCTAGGTTGAATATTGTTTTTTTTATTTTACTTGATGCTCTGAGTATTTTGTAGGTCCAAGCATATCTTTCTCCTATGTATTCATATGCTAGTTTTTTTGTTAGTTTTCCTGTTTTTTTGTAGTGTTCGTAGAATTTTGGCGCTGCTTTTTTTAAGAAGTCATTCATAGTTTCTTTAGGTATCCACTCTCCTTTGTATAGGTTGCTGCTTGTCATTGAAAATATTCCTAGTAAGTCTCCGTTGATTACGATGGAGTCTATATCTTCTTGTTCTTCAATGAGGTCTTGAGCATAGTTTAGCGCTTTGTAAATGCATTGCGGGGAATGCGTATCTGAGATTATTATATGTTTCATTTTGGTTTTTTAAACTTTAATTATTAAGATTTCTCTTATTTTTGTTAATGTTATTTCCCCAATATATAAATGTTTCGTTACTGAGCAGTAACTATTTACCACTTTTGGTTTTTTAATAATTTTTTTAATATTTTTGGGCAGGTCCCAAATATCTGTATTGTCCTAGAGCTCAATTAAGATGCGCACAGAAAAAAAAATGATTTCTTCGCGAATCTCCGCCCTAAATGCACAAAAACATAAGTTTCTGGCACAACAAAAATGAACGAACATTTTTGTGCAGGCCAATGTATTAAACCTCTTCAGCTAGCGCGCAATAAAACGCCATCCCACCTTGATTTTAGAGAACTTTACTTTTAAGGTGACCAAATTAATCAAGTGGACTCTTTATAGCAATCATCTGTGGTCTAATTGTGTGAGAATAACTAAGAGTTGTTTCTGGCCGTACATGTCCAAGAAGAGTTTGTACAGATACAATATCAATTCCAGATTCGAGTAAATGAGTTGTAAATGAATGTCTGAATATATGCGGATGAATGTGCTTTTTTATTTTGGCTTTTTTCCCTGCTTTTTCTACAATTATTTGAACGGACTTAACACTTAGAGCTCCATTTCTACCTGAAAATAACCAATAATTTTCATAATTACATCTTTCTTGTAATTCTTGTTTTATCTTTTGAGGAATGATAAATGGCCTGTCTTTATTTCCTTTACCTCCCCTCACCCAACCAATATTTTCTTCGAAACTAAAATCAATAATTTTTAGCCTTGTGACCTCACACACTCTAAGACCCGCTCCATACATTAAGGACACAAGAAGTTTATGCTTTGGATTTTCAATAACTCTCAAAATTTCCTGAACTTCTTTTTTAGTTAAATATTTAGGTTTTCTAACAGGAACTTTAGAATATTTAATCTTCAAATAGCAAGCTTTATGCAACACATCAATCATCATGAATCTCAACGCGTTATGTGCTACGTTCAAGGTGCTTCCAGAAACATCTTTATCTTCTAGATCATAAAGAAACTTTCTAACATCTTTTTTAGAAAATTCCTTTGGGTTTTTGTCTTTATTTTCAAGCAAAAACATCTTTACATATTGTAAATAAGTCTTGACCGTTCTAGGAGATAGTTTACGGCGAAGCATTTCTCGTTTCATATTATAAAGAACATCTAAAGTCATTCAAAAAAGTAAATATTACTTCTTAAAATGCTTAATTGGATAAAAAACGGAGATTTGCCGGTTTAAAAATTGATTTTGCTTATTTTCACTACAATAAAAAGAAAACATTTTTTCTAAGTCAATCTATAGAATTTTGGCATTATACGCTCTAAAATCGTCAAATTCAAAGCTTTTCGTATATATATTGTTAGTTGCAATATTACTCAGCACTTTTTTTGTGTTAAAAAATAGTTTTTGTCTGCTTTGCAGTTTTTATTTTGTGCTTGCGTCATACTGTGCCTCCTTTCAGTCACCATTTTTTCTTGCAGAAAAAACAACTAACAAGGATTAGTTTCAATCGGGAGAAAGGGCTAAAAAATGGAAGGGGGCAGTTTTCTTTTCGTAACATTTATTAAAGTGTATTCATAATCTCATATTATTATGAAATATTTAATTCCAATTATGGTTTTTGTAGGATTGGTGTTTTTGGCAGGTTGTCAAGTTCAGACTGAAACAAAGTATCAATGTGCAAATGGAGAAGTAGTTGATTCTTTGGATTTATGTTCTTCCATAACTTGTCCAGAATTAGATTGTTCTGAGTGTCCAAAACAAACTGAAACAGAAACTAAAGAAGTTATTAAATACCAATGTTATAATGGCGACATTAAAGATAAAATTTCAGAATGTTCTTATGTAGAAGAAGATATAGAAACTCAAGAGATTAAAGATGAAACATTTTCTATAAGTAGTTTCGTAATAACTTCAAATAATATTATAGAGATAGAAATAACTTCAGAACTAACACCTAATAGTCCATTGAATATGTTTACTCACCCACCAAATCCTACAAATAAAAATTTATACGATGATTCTCAATTAATTCAAATAGGATTGGATGGAATGGGTAATAAATATTCCAAAAATGTTAGTGATTGGATTTCAAAATATGAATCATTAAATATTTATGGTTTTGGTATTGTATTATGCGATAAGGAGGTCTGTAATTATGAAGAAATTGAATATTCAAAAACAATACCATAAAATAATAACTCTTTTATTCTTAATTATTTTAACTGGATGTTCTTCGTATCAATTTATTCCTCCCCTTGAACCGGAAATTGCAGAATTGTCAGATACACAATTAAGAGTTATTAATAGAAATAATTATACATGGCATAATGTAAGCATAACTGTTAATGATTATTATTCTTGCTGGGAACAAGATAATTTAAATCCTGAAGGAATCATTGAAGTTCAAGCGTTAACTTGCGATCAATTTGCCATTAACCATAAATACATTTATTCTATACTTGTTGAAACTGATGAAGGAAAAGCATCATTTACACGATAGATTATGTAAAACTGCCCCTTTATTCTTGTTCTTGATGTATCGCATTCGCTCATTTGATAGAACGCCCTTTCTCCCGACTCTGCGGACGCAGGTTTCCAGAACTTCGTAACTGGAAACGAAACTAACAAGGATTAAAGTAAATAAAAATTGATTTTTCTTCCCCCCCAAATTTGCGAAATGTTTTTAAAGGAGTTGTGCTTAATCTTTTTAATATGAAAAGAGGAAGATTTTGTTTGATTGTTTTTATGATTGTAATTAGTTTAGCTAT
>JAIPHP010000012.1 GCA_021735165.1 Candidatus Woesearchaeota archaeon | reverse complement strand
AATTGATACGCCGGGTTTCGCTACGCGAAATCCATTGGGCGCTTTGCGCCCAAAAACTTTATTGAAAAAAATAAGAAGGAGGGATTACTTCCTCCCTACACTAAAGTGTAGGGTATCCGTAATCAAACAATGTAATGAAAAAAGAACTAAGTATAATTATGTTGTATTTAATGTCCAATTTGGTCAGTTGTAAGTTTAATCAAGATGATAAAAAAGACTTAAAAGATTTAGTGTTTCCGAGTCCAACAATAAACCAGGCACTTGTTGTTCACCCATATAGTAAAATAAAACATGATGTTTGGGGGTATACTTTATTTACGGATGTTGATAGGGATGGCAGTTGGGATGCTGCAGAAATACATAAACATAATGGCGCATTAAAAAACATTTATGGAGAAAAAGTTGATTCGACAAAATTATTTTACAAAAAGGGTTTTGGACCTGCTCAATACGTCGATGTCCCAATTAATTATATCAAGAATGACTTTTTTAAAGTAGTTCAATGATTTTTTTTAAATTAAAAAATTAAGAAAAATTATTTGAGTAGTTGCCTTCCATAATTTTTATTTTTCCTTCTTCAAGTTCCATTATATGTGTTGCCACTCTATCTATGAAGAATCTATCGTGGGAAACAAACAGTATTGTGCCTTCCCAATTCTTCAATGCTTTTTCTAATGCTTCCCTTAACTCAAGGTCGAGATGGTTTGTTGGCTCGTCTAAGAGCAGGACGTTATATTCTTCGAGCATCAGTTTTAGCAGTTGTAATCTTGCTTTTTCTCCTCCTGACAATGCACTAATTTTCTTTTTTCTTAAATCATGTTCAAAGCCAAATTTTCTTGCCATGCTTTGGATTTGGTTGTCATGCATGTTGCCGTAAAGGTCAAGCATGTAAGTCTCTACTTTTTCTTCGGGATTGAAATTTTTGCTTTCCTGATCAAAATAACCTATTTTGAGGTTCTGCCCTTGGTTGGCTTCGCCTGAATCTGGGGCAATTTTTTTGTTTAGTATCTTAAGAAGAGTGCTTTTACCTATACCGTTCATTCCTATCAACGCGATCTTTTGTCCTCTGTGTATCAACAGGTTTACGTTGGCAAGCACTTTTTTTGTGCCAAAGGATTTAGACATATTTTTTATTTCAAAGATCATGTCGCTACTTTTCTTTCCTTCTTTGCATTGGAACTCATATTTTTTTTCCAATTCTGAAGGATCTTCTATTTTAGGTAATTCTTCTGCTCTTCTCTCCAAGTTATCTGCTTGCATTCGCATACTTTTGTTTCCATTCTTAGAAGCCCATATCCTTTTCTGTTTTGAGGAGTCCATTAGTCTTTGTCTTTCCTTCTCTGTTGCTTGATGTTGTTTGTGCATCTCTATTCTGTGCTTTATTCTTTCCTGTAAGTATCCCGTGTAATTTGTTTTGTAAACTGCGATGTTTTTGTTTTCTATTTCTGCCACTCTGTTTACTACATTGTCTAGGAATTTTCTGTCGTGAGTTATCACTAGTATGGTCTTTCCGGAGTTTCTTATCCATTCTTCAAACCAGTTGATGGCTTTGAAGTCAAGATGATTTGTGGGCTCATCTAGTATGAGGAGGTTGGCTTCTTTTCCTAAACATTCTGAAAGTCTTAGTGCAGTTTTTTCTCCTCCGCTTAAGCTTGATATTGGTTGGTCTAATAGTTCTAATGGGAAATTCAGAGATTGCAGATTTGTCTTGAGTTTATCTTCTTCAATGTCTTCAGTTATCCTGGAACAGAGCAAGGCGTGTTCGTGCAGTAGTTTGTCAAATCTTTGAGGATTCTCATAAACTTCTGGTTTGCCCATTTCTTCTTCCAGTTCTTTTATTTTTTTGTTTATTTTGTTTTTCTTTTGTTTGAGGTATTCTCTAAAAGTTTCTGCTATTCCATCAAAAGTTTTTTGCTGCTCCATCACCGCTATCTTTGTTTCAGGAGTTAATTCTATAGATCCTTGGAAATCTTCATCTCCTGAAATGCATTTAATGAGTGTTGTTTTTCCTCTTCCGTTCTGACCTACAAAGGCCATCTTATCTCCTTCATTAAGTTGAAGACTTGCATTTTCGAATAATATGTTTGTTCCAAATTTTTTTTCTAGGTTCTTTATATTTAGTATCATTTCTATTGCCTCACAATTTTTGTGTTCATAGAATAAAAAAGTTTAGGTTTGTTAGTTTATAGAGCTAGCGCTAAAGTAAAGAACCGTTTTGCGGATATACTCAGGTAGTGTAGTGTTGTTTTTTGCGCTATCATTCTTGTAAGTATAGACGTTCTTTTTTTATGTTTTTTGGTTTTTAAATAAAGTGGTTCCTCTTCGGTTGCGCACTTTTGGTCATTGACTTTTGTCTCTTTTCCCTGCGATATTGTCTTCATTAGAGGAACTGCACACAAAATATTGAACTATTAATTCATTTATTAACTTATTCATTTTTTGTTTTTGTTGGATTTTTTAGAAAAGTTTTTATATTGCTGAGCGCAATTGTATTTTAGGTGATATTATGGTTAAATATGTTGAGAGATATAAACAGATTGTTGATGCGCACACACGTATAGTCGAAGATGCTTTGAAAAATAATGATTTATTGATAGCTGAAAATAGCATTGATTTATTAGAGCAACTATTTAAAACAACACATAAACTCAAAGTTGCTCCTAAAATTGTTATTCTTTCAGAAGCTGGTTTAGTTCTTAATGAGGACAAACTAGAAGAAGAATATAATGTGTTAGATTTTCTTGAGAATTTTGCAAGAAAAAAAGCTAATGAGTGTATGGAGCTAGTTGTTAAAAAGAAGAAAGGCTGATATTGTACCATAAATTTTTTTCTTGTTCATTTTTTAATGCATCTATTACTGTTTTATAAAATTCTGTAGAGATGTTGTTGTTTTTTCCGTATTCTAAAGCTCCTTTTTCACTTTCTATTTCTCTTGTCATAAAATCTTGACTTAACTCATTTTTATTATATTGCTCTAGTTCTTTTAATTCGTGTCCTATTTTTAGTTTTATTAGGTTATCTTCTAGATTATTTTTTTCCTTTTGTGATAAGTTTTTGTAGGTTTCTGTTTTTTTCATCATGCATTTTTGGAAATGTATTGAACTTAGTCTTATGTATATTTCTTCTTCTGTTACATTTGTAAGTGCAGATCCTGCAATTTCTTTATTGGCATTAAGTTGGTCTTTAAAAATAAAAATTTTCAAATTTGTGTTGGAAATTTTATGGTCGTATGGTTCTTTTTTTCCTGTTATTAATTGATTTTTTATTTTAATTACTGTTCTTTCAGTATAATCATTTAGTAGGTGGTAAAGAAATGGATCTGGCATGATCATTCCTAGTTTTAGATTAAGTTCTGGTTTTTCATTTGTTGTGTAGGCATAGTTTGTTAGTTGGTTATTTAGCTCTTTAAAGTCATTTAGGAGTTCTGATATTTCTTTTTCATCTAGCTGATTGTCGTTTATTATGTAATCTAGCATTATTTGATTGTTATTCAGCATTATATCTTCTGTTTTAATGACTTCTTTTGGTTTTATTTTTTCCCGCATATTTTGTGCTAGAACTTTTATATCATTATCTGAGTACATTATTTTTTAAGAATAGCTTTTCATTTATAAAATTTATCATTTTTACCACTGTTCAGTGGGTTTCTATTGTTCTTGCTGAATTGTGCATGCTCCATTGATGCATTCGTTTTCGCAAGTGATTGTTTTGTAGTATGCTTGTTTTATTGGTAATGGTTTGTATCCTTGTTCTTGTTTGCATGAATATTCTGTTAATTTCTGGTTGTCTTGACAGGCATCTATGGGTTTTGTTCCATCTAGCAAGTATATTCCTGTTATAATTCCTTTTTTGTAGGGATTATCATTATTGTCTGAGTCTTGGCAGTCGTATTTTCCTTCTAGTGTTGTTTTTATTTGCAAGTGTAGTTTTGTATTTTCTGGTTCTGTGCATTCTATGTCCATTGGAATTTTTTCTTTGTATCCTTTTTCTGTTCTTGTTGTTAGAGTTATTATTCCTGTGTTTTCTTGCAGAGGTATTATTTGATGTAATTGATTGTTTTCATCATATAATTTTTCTTTTAGGGTTATTTTACAATTTTGCAAATTTTCTTTCAGATACCATTTTATTGTGAAGGGTAACGCATATGGTATTATTTTTGTGTCTTCATCTTCTGTATCTTGTAATTGTTCAGACTCTATTATGATGTTCATGTTTTTTATGCACGTATTTTTTATGCATAGTCCTTTTTTTGCTTCGTTTAGATTTTTTGATAAGTCTTGCGCGTAGCACATTATTTCTTGGTTTATTTCTTGGTTGTTTATTTGACATGAATCATGGTATGTGCTAGTTTCTGTTTGTATTGCTAAGGTATTTTTGTCGCAGATATTTTTTTGGTTTTGGTCTTTTGTGCATATTCCGTCGTTTTCCCAATCTTTGTTTGTGTTGCTACATCTTTCTTTGTTATTGCAGGTTTCTTTGCATATTCCTTGTGCGCATAGGTTTGTTATGCATTGTTTTCCGTTTGCGCATTCTTCCCCTATTGGTTTTTTTATTATGTCTATTTTTACTTTATATCTTTGATTTTGTTCTAATTGGTTTTCGAATGTTAATTTTATGTATTTGTTTATTATTAGTTCTTGTCCTTGTATGAATGCTGAGTCTTTGTATGTCTCTGTTTGCGGAGTTGCATCTATTAATATTGATTTTTCGTATTCTGTGTTTCTTATGCTTACACCATTCACTACGCGATCTTCTTCTTTAAAATCATCAAATAGTCCTTTTGGTTCTCTTATTTCTAATGCGTACTTTTCTCCCGTTTCCTCGTTTTTTAGTATTAGTATATTTGGTGTTTGTTGACTACTTTCCAAATATATGTTTTCGGTTATTGTGTTTTCGTTGTTTTCTATCATTTGGTTTAAAAGGATCGTTTTTGTTTCTTGTAGTATGAGCCATTTTTGTTTTGTGTCTGGATTGAAATGCCTTGCATCTAATGTTGCCCCCATTACGTCAAAAGGATCTCCGTCTGTTGCTCCTGTATCTGTATAGCTGCAGTTTTCTGTTTCTATTTTTATTTGGTTTTGTTCTTGTGTGTAGCACCCAGTTGTTTTTTTATATACTAAAGGGTGGTCTATGAGTTTTCTTTCTTTGTAGTGTCCTATTTCGTGTATTAAAACTTTTGAATTGTAGTCTTTTGAATAAGCTACGTTGTTTATTCCTATAAGTGCTTTATTTCCTTGTAGGTATGTTATGCCTGAGAAAAAGCATGAATTTGTGTGTGGCCAAGCAACTGCTATCTTATCGTATTCTTCTGTGTCGTAGTTGTCTTCTTCTGCTTTGTTTATAGCTGAGTTTATCCATTTTTCGTATTCTTGTAATTCTTGATTTTGTGTGTTTTCATTGTTGTTTTGATCCGTTATGCATTCAGTGTTTTCCCATCCATAAGGTACTGTGTATGGTCCTATTATTTCAGGGTTTATTGTTATTTCTCCATTTGATACTTCTTCATAGTATTTTTGTACTGATTTTTTGTAGTTTGTGAATGCATCTTCAAAGTTTTGTCTGTGTTCTTCTGTTGCATTTTGATTGTCTTGAAAATTTATTATTATTGTCAATATTTTTATTTCGTTGCTTTGTTCTGTATTTTGGTTGTTTATGTTTTGTGTTTGGGGTTCTTGATTTTGTGATTTTGTGTTTTGTTCACGGATCATCTTTGTTATTGTTTTTGATTCTCCTGTTTCGAAATTGTCGTAGTGTATTGTTTTTTCTTCTGTAAATTGTTCTGTTTGTTGTGTTGTGGGGTTTGTCTGGGTTTTGTGGTCTGGGGCAAGCGTTTGGCCGTTTGCATTCTGAATAGCAATATCTTGATTTTGTTCGTCTGTTTGTGTGTTCTGTGTTGTTCTTCCTTTATTCTCAGCTTGATTTGTGTTTTCTATTTGCATGTTTTGCATTTCCAGGTATTGTGTTGTGCAGCCAGTTAGTATTAGAATTACTATTAGAAGAGTTATTGTTAGTATTTTTTCTTTCATTTTTTTAAGTACTACCTAGTAGTTTTTATATTTTGGTATTATTTAATCTGGCACTATTGATAGGCTCGGAAATTCTGAGTAGCCCATGTAGTCATAGTTTCTTATTACGTCTTTAAATCTATTCATTATTTCTTCTAGGATTTCCAGAAGATGATTAAGACTTTCTACTACTATTTCTGTTTCAAAGTCTGCTCCTCCTATTGATCTGTTTATTTGATAGAAATATTTGTGCTGTTTTAGATATTCGAATAATTCTTTGTTTCTTTCTATTGAATTTAATGCGAAGTCTACTCTGTATCCTTGGTGATTCATTTTTGGAAGATTCAGATTTATTTTGTATCCAACTATTACTTTGTTTTTTTCTAGTTTTTTTATTCTTTGTCTTATTGTTTCTGTGGTTGTTTTTAGTTTCTCTGCAATTTTGTTTAGAGATTGTCTGACGTTTGAAGAGTATTCTTTTATTATTTGTTCATCTAGTTCGTCGAATTTTATTGGGGTTCCTGCTCCATATATTCTTTCGATTGGTTGTTCTTTAGTATCAAAAAAGAATTGTTTGTTGAAATTATGAACTGGAGCATATAGTGCTATTTTTGTTGCTGCTATTTTGTGTTTGTATTTTATTTGTATGTTGTTCCATATTGTGTGGAATTTTGTTACGTATTCGTCTGCTTTGGTTCCTATGAAGAATGCAAAGTCCCATGCTCCGTGCATAACTGTTGTTGTCCATACGTTTTCATGGTTTTTTATTTCATCGTAGAATTTTTGTTTTTCTTCTTTTGTCATGTTCTGCCATTTTATGTATATTCTGAATGTGAAATAGTTTAGCTTTGCCATGTCAACTATTGCGCTGCATCCGAGAAGAATTTTTTCTTCTTCCATTTTATGTATTCTGTATAGAATGACTTCTTTTGATTGTTTGAGTTTTTTTGCTATTTTTGAAGCTGGTTGTGATGAGTCTTTTTCCAGTTCGTATAATATTTTTTTATTGAGTAAATCAAGTTTCACAAAGTATTATTTGATTTGTGTCTATATAAAATTTACTATTAGCTTTTAATTTTAACAATCTTTAGTTAGATATTTTTGCTTTTATTAAATATTTATCTGGATAATTTTATATATTGTTTTTTACTAACTAATAATAACAAAGTTAAAAGAGGTTGATGAAAGATGATTTACAAACAAAATAAGAATTATATTACAAAAATAAAAGATGAATTTACAGATAATTGGAAAGCTTATACGGGTCTGGCTTTAATAGTTTCCAGCTTTGCAATTGCAGAAATAAAAACTGAAAAAAATAATTATGATTTTATTGATTTTAAATCTAATAGAGGTTGTATCATTTCAAAGAGGTAAGAAAAATGAACGTAATTAATTCAGTAAAAAAATGATTGTGCTGCTGATTATGATGTATGCTCTGAGTGGTTGTGTTTCAGGTGATAGGAAACAAGAAGAGGAAGATAAAAACTCTGCGGAAAATATAGAAAATTTGCTTTCAAGACTGCCACCAGAAAGTATTGATAATCCTTATAGGAAAAGCCACAAATATTCTAAAAAAATTGGCGATGTTACCTATTCTCTGAAAGTTGAGCAATATGAAGATGATTTGCAATTAGTTATTGACAAAAGAAATAAGTCGTTGATTATTTATTTTGACTACATAGAAAGTGGTCTTAAAAGTTCCAATATAATAATTAAACAAGATGGAAATGTAATAACTGAAAGCAGATTCTTTGATTTAGATGACGATTTTCAAAATAAAATAAAAAATCAATATGATTTTTTCTTAAAAAGTGGTGTTCAGGAAGATCTTCAAAATAAAATAGATTCTATTCGTGTGGCGGAGCAGGAAAGACATAGGGAGTGGGTTAAAAAGAATAATATAAAAGAAAAACAGGAAAAAGCTAGAAAAGATTCTTTGTTCAAAGAGTTCTTCTATTCTGACAGTCTGAATTGAATTATTTTTTTATTTTTAGTTCATCTCTTATTTTATCGTAATACTCGTGATTTCCCAAATGGAATTCTATGTAAACTGAATTTTTGACTTTGACAAATAGTATTCTGTATTGGGTTTTTCCGATTGAGAATGGATATCTGAATGTTAGTAGCTCGTTTATTGTCCAGTTTTTATAGGGTTTATTGGCCTGATGTTATTATTTATCACTTGTTTGATCCAGTTTTGGATTTTGCTAGCTTTTGGTTCAGTTAATGATTTGACTATTTTGTCAAAATTTGTTCCTAAGAATTCTATTTTGTAGTTTTGAGTTAGTATTGATTCAATTTTACGTTTAAATGTATTCGGATTTACCATGTTTAATTATCATATGGCATAAGTTGTATAAATATCTAGTCGAGTCATATTCGGAAAACTTTCGGTAATATTTTGCTTGTGTGTAAAAAAAACGTTTTAGGTAAGATTGTTTTCTGTTTTTGGAAATAATTGAAGGTATTTCATTGATGTATTGTATTAGTTCTTTGTAGTTTTTGATAGAATTTATTTTTTCGTATAGTTCTAATGAATCTAAAATTTTATTTGTTTTAAAATATTCTGTATATAGAATTATGAATCGAATATGTTTTTTGAATTTTTTTTTGTCATTAAATATTGTTGGGATTGTTTCGTTAATAATTTCCCAATAATCTGAAATTGTTACTTTCAGATCTTTTAATGGAATGACGTTTTTAGAAATGCAACTTTTTGAAATTGAATGCACGAATAAGGAATGCAATTTATTAAAATCTATGAATGTTATATTTATTTTTTTATTTTCTAGTTTTATTTTTTTATTTGTTCTAGAAATTACGAATAAATCTATATCGTTATATTTTTTTTTGTAAAGAAAAGATCCTGAAATAAAACAATTTTTTACTGGGACATTGGTTAGTATTTTTTCTGCTTCTTTAGAGCGTTCTTTGAAAAGTTTTGTATTTTTTGCATTATAGATGTACATATTGTTACTTATTTTATATAAATATATAAATATTACTATAAATATTAATAGATATTAATAAATATATAAAAAAAGTGATTATCGAAGTTTTTTTGCATGCAAAAAGTTTAACTTCAAGAAAAAAGCGTCTTGGATATAAAAATTTATAGGTGTTTTTTATAATTTATTTTTTAATTAGTTTTATAACTTCTTCTTTTGGCGCATCTGTTTTTATTGCTGTGTCTCTGAAGTGTGTTCTGCTTGCTTTGTATCCTTTTTCTTCTAGTTTTTTTATTATTGTTTCAAATTTTGGCAGTGTTCCTTCTTTGCCTTTTGCTAATGTGTGTATATCGTAAAATCCTATTTGTTCTATTTGTGTTTCTTCTTTTAATGTTTGGAGAAGTTTTATTGTTCTTTTTTCTATGTTTTTTTGTGTTTCTTCTTTTTCTGTTTCTGACAATATTTTTTTTAATAATTCTAAATCATTTAATTGACCGCTCCAAATAGGACCATATTCTTTTCCTTCAAACATGAATGGTTCGTGTTGTTTCAATACTTTGTCCATGTTTTGTTTTCCTTTGTCGAATCTGAAGAAGATTCTCATGTAATGATCATGGGAGTATGAAAGTGTTGGAACTAATGCTCTTTGGTGGTTTGTCCCCATTAATTGAACTTTTCTTATCAGTATTCTTAGTCCTATTTCGTGCATCAATTCGTTTCTTAATGGTTCTGCCCAGTATTTTCTTTTGCATGCTTTTGGATAGCTTCCACATAGAGCAGATGTATCTGTTGCAGTGACTGCTAGGATGCCGTCAGAGCGAAGACTTCTGATTGCTGAGTCTAAGAAGGGGTTTGGTGTTCCGAATGGGTCTATATCTATGTAATCAAAGGGTCTGTTTTCAAATAGGAATGTGTTTGCGTCTTCGTTGTATATTTTTATTTTTGCGCTTTGTTCTTCATTTAGTTTGTTTAGTTCAATGTTTTTTTTCATGTATTCTTTGTAATTTTCTTTTTTGTCATTAACCAAGATTTCTTTTGTTATGTTTTGAGGAAGTTCTTTTATCATCCTTATAGATCTTATTCCACTTCCGGCAAGTGGATCTGCAATAACCTGTGGTTTGTGGTTAGTGGTCTGAACTCTGTGTTCTGAACCTTGTTCCCAGATCGCTTGCAGTAGTAAGATTGTTATGTCTCTGTTTAGTTTCATCACAGGATTGTAGAATACTGGCATTTTTTTGTCTACTATTTTTTGTTCTTCTGCAAGTATTTTTGTTGTTGCTTCTTTTATTATTTTCATTAAGGGTAGAATTTGTTGTTTGTTTTTATGTTTTTACTTGTTTTTTTGATAATCCAATATTATTGCGGGTATTTTTTCATTTTCTTGTTTGCTTATGTATTTTTCTATGTTTGTTAGATGTTCTTTGTTGTTTGTAGTTGGGTTTAAGAATTTGTATCCAAATATTGTTCCTGCTACTTTTATAGGAGCTTTTAGGTATTGCTCTGTGCTCATTATATTTACTCCTATTTTTTCTGCTTGTTTTTTTTGTGTTTCGTTTGGAACGTAATTTATTACGCACAGAGTATCTATATTTAATGTTGAATTTATAAGTATTCCTGGGGCTTGTACTAAATTTTGATAGATTTGGTCTTGTAGTGCCAGATATATGTGTGCAACTGGTAGGTTTTTTTCTTTTGATACTGTTATTATTTGATCTAGTATTTTTCTTTGAGAAGCATATTTTTCGTCCGGTAACATTCCTGTTAATTCTAATATGATCTCTTCGTTTAATAGGAATATTTCTTCTTCTTCTGTTAGTTTTTTTCTTTTTTTATCTTCCATTTTTAATTGTTTTTTTGAGAATTTTCACTTGTTTATAAAGCTTCTTATATTTTTTGCACTGAGAAGTAGTTATTTATTCTCTTATTTTTTTAAAGCTTTCTATTACATCTACAATGTACTTACCATCTTCCAATTTGTATATTAGGGGTTGTTTCTTTTTGAAAAGATTTACTAGGTCAAGTTCGTATTTTCCTGGTTTTAGTATGTTTATACTTTCTATGTCTAGCACCACTGGTAAATCAGAGTCTATGTCGCTACCTATTATTTCGTAAACATCTTTTTCCATTTGCTCCTTTTCTTGTGATGTTAAGTCAAATGTTCTTTTTTTTGCTTTTTCTATTGCATCTTTTCTTACGTAGAAAAATAATTTTGAACCGCAATCCGAGCATCCTTCAAGTATTGCTGATGATGCATCTCCATGTAATTTTCCGCATTTTACGCATTGATGTGGTATTTTTATTCACCTATTTGTAAAAATAATTGTTGTAGAATATAAAGTTTTTGTAGTTTTACTTTTTTTTCTTTGAGGTTTTTACTTCTTCAGTCAATAGCTGTATTTTATCAGGATCTTGTTTTATTTCTTTTATTATTTTTGCAGGTCCTATTATTGTTAAACCATGTCTATCTCCTAGAAGTATGTTTACTAGTGCACCTTTTATTTTTCTGAAAAATTTCGAATCGGTGTGAGGCGTATTTACCACACTTAATTCTATTCCTTTGAACTCAGGACTTATTTGTTCCATGGTTCTTCTTATTAGTTCTGCTTCTTCACTACTTTTTAATCTTCCCTCCATTAAAACTATCTTGTTGCTTTTTACTGCTTTAAGTAGCTTAGAGACTCTTTTTTCAGAGTCTAAGTTCTCCATTTCATGGTAGGGTATAAATTGTAGTGTTAGCATTTTTTTTAGACCAGGTCAAATAGTTCTTTGTAAAATTCATCCATATTTTTTCCGAATTTTGCGCTTATTCCTATAACTTTGTATTGCGGAAATGCGGCTTCTATTTTTTTTAGGTTTGATTTTTTCTTATCTATTTTGTTTCCAACTATTAATACAGGTATTTTTCTTGCTTGCAAATTTCCTATTATTGTTATGTTTACTTGCGTATAAGGATCCAGTGTTGCGTCTAGCACAACTATTACTGTGTCCATATCGTCAAGCCATTTTATTGAGTCTATGACTCCTTTTGTTGCTTCTTTTGCTCTTGCTTTTGCTTCTTTTTCTTTCATTCCGGATTTTAGGAATTCTTCGTAGTCTATTTTTGTTGCTATTCCAGGCGTATCTACTAAGTTAAATGATAATTCTTTATTTCCAGATTTTATTGTTATACTTTCTTTTACAGTTATTTCTCTTGTTTCGTGTGCTATATTAGAAACAGAGCCCATGTCTTCTCCGAGCCAGTCTTGACATATTTTATTTGCCAGGGTTGTTTTGCCACCGTTCGGCGGGCCATACAAGCCTAGTTTTACTTGTTTTTTCTTTTTAAACAGTTTTTTCAAGAATTTTGAAAATACTGCCCTCAATCCCTTCATCATACGTATAAAAACTTAGGTTGGAGTATATAAATTTTTTGTTTAGGTGTGAGTTATTTGTTTTTCTAGTTTTCTATAAATATTATTCTGTAGTCTAGTGTAAGATCATTTTCATCAGGTATATGTTCTTTTTTTATTGTTACAGATCCTGGTTTTAAGTTCTGTGTGCAACCTTCAGTTATGTTTTGTAGTAAGAAATAATGGGTTCTTTCGTTTATTGTTATTAGTATGTCTTGGTTGTCTATGCATCTTACTTGTATGTCTGATCCACTTATTTGGGTGGGTATTTTGAATGTTCTTGTATAGTTTGCTCTGGTGCTGTATGCAAGATCTATTTCTGTTTTTATTAAGTTGAATATTTCTTGTGATCTTGATTCTTCTTTTTGTTTTGTTACATTCGCCATATTTTGTAGAAACATGTTTAATAGTATTATTAGTAAGAGCATCCCAAATCCTATTAATATGACGAATTCTACGCTTGTTTGTGCTTTTTTTTGTTTAATCATGATGGGTTTCCTGTGCATCCTGTTAAATCTAATTCGCAGATATCAGTACATGAAAGTATTCCTCCTGTGAATCCTAGTGTTGTGCAAGTTTCTCCTTTTAGATCCTCGTTGTCACAAAGTTCTGTTTGTTCTGCTACATCGTTTCCGCATTTTGTGTTTATTGTTATTTGTTTTATTTTGTCATCAGATTGGTGGCCGTTTTGAAATTGAATCAGATATCTTATTTCGTATGTTCCCGGATCTTGAAATTGGTGTGTGAAATCTTTTGGTCCAAGTGACTCGTATTTTATTTGACGTCCATTTTTATACCAATATTGTATTAAAGCGGTTCCCGGATATGTTGAGTCATCTTTAAATGTAATATCTGTATATGTTGTTAGTTGTCCTTCTGTTGTGAAATCTGCTTCTTGATTTTCTGCATTATAGCAGTTATCTGTTGTCACGTCTAAGCATTCGTTTTCACAAGATAGTATTCCTCCTTTGAATCCTTTGCTTTCGCAACTAGTGATAAATTTGTATGTGTCGCATTGTTCTGGCCCATTTATTATTATGTCTCCACAGTATGGCCCTGATACTGTTTGTTCTTTGCATGAATTATCACAATATGTACAGGTTTCATCGTATGATGCGCTGCATGTTTGCCCGTTATTTCCTGCATTGTCGCATTCTTCTGTTCCTTCTATGAATCCGTTTCCACATTCGGTTTCTACTTGCGATACTATTGTAGTTTCTAGTCTTATTTGTAAGTTGGTTGTTGCTTTCATTTTTAGTTCGTTTTTTCCAGGTGTTAGATTAAGTATGCATCTTTCTGTGCAAATTTCTGTTTCATTTGGTCCTGCTATAATATCTAGGTTTTCAAAATATATTACGCTTGATGATGTTCCTGCTTTTGTTTGGTATGTAAATACAATTGCATCTTCGTTTCCGTCTAATCGCACTTCTTTTATTTCTGTTGGTAGTTCAAATTCTAGTGTGAGCCATGAATCGCTTCCTAGCACGTAGAGTTCTTTTGCTGTTGTTCGCATTTCATTTCCGATTTTATTTAATTGATTTGATATTATTTGGGCTTCTGAGCCGTATACTTGGTTTATGAATATGTATATTGTTGGAACTATTATTATCATTGATACACTAAATATTAGTATTAGTTCCATTGAGCTTTGTGCTTTTTTCATTTTGTGTCTGTTGCTTGGCAGGGTTTTATTTCTTCTGTTGTAGAGTCGTAGTAATATTTTCCGGTGTTGCATTCAGTTTTGCAAAAATATTGATCTAATGCTTCATCAAAGACTATGCAATATGTATTTTCAGGACAAGGCGTTGTTGTTTGTGATGGCCCACATGCTTTTATATCGCAAGTATTTTCGTAACATATTTTGTTGCCCTGATTCGAATAACATTCGCTGTCCATAGTGCATTCTGCGCATATTTCATCTTCTGTACAACTTCCATCCGGGATGAATGTTCCTGATGCTAAAGAACCCTTTTGACAGTCTTGTCCTGTTGTTGATGATATGCAATTTGAATATAAATGTCCTGTTCTTGAACTTGCTGCTAAGTTTAGGTCGCATATTTGCATTCCGTTTTGTTCTGTGCATAGTCCGCTGTCTTTTTCTAAGTCGCATGATTGTCCATTTGTACATTCTTCTACGCATTTGTTTTTGTAGCAATAACCATTTTGGTCATATCCAGTTATTAAGTTGTTTGAATCACATTCAGTGTAGTCAGGTTTTCCTGTACAATCTTTGTAATATATCTCTTCGTAGTAAGATGCTATTTCTGTATCGCAGGAATTTTTTGTTCCATCACTTGTGCAGATGCCTTGTTTACCGTCTAGCGTGCAAGTGTTTCCGTTCGGACATACACATTCATTATTTTCGTTGCATGTTGTTCCGCCCAAGCAGTGCGCATCTTCTGTGCATTCTACGCATACGTCATATGATAGTTGACTTATTATTTGTGTTGTTGGTTCAAAGATCCATTCTCCTTTGTATTTTGCAGCGTCCCTTTTTGTTATAGATATAGATGTTTTGTCTTTATATGTTCCTCCTTTTTCTGTCGCGTATTGTGTTGCTGTTGTTTCATCATTTTGCAAGTAATACTCTGTCCCGCTTATTGTTTTTTGTGGATCAAATATGTTTTTTTCTATAGATATGCATTTGCATTCATTATTCGTATTGCATAAAAATCCTGGTTCGCAGTCATCATTCGTTATACATTGTACGCATTCATTATTTTCGTTGCACATATAATCAGGCGAGCAGTGCGCGTTTTCTGTGCATTCCACACATTTTTTGCATGTTATTTGAACAGTTGTACAGCTTTGTGCAGTCCATTTTTGAGTTATCATATTATACTTAGCGCCATCATTTGTTCCGCCCGAAGGGTTTTTTGATTCATAATAATCATATTTGTTTTCTATGCAGAATTGATCCATGCTTATTGCATCATCACATAGAGAGTATTCTTTACTTGATATTACTATTTTTGGGTTTGTGAATTTTGTTTCTGTTGTTATTCCTTTGCAGTCTACGCATTTTTCTTCTTCTGTTCTACAGGTTCCCTCTGTAGTAAATCCTCCTGCTAAACTATTTGGATCACATTGATATCCTTGTAAGTATTCTTTTCGCATTGTATCATAGCAACTACCATATATTGCATTTCCTGTTTTTCTTGCTATTTCTGTATCACATATTTGATTTCCATCGTAAAATGTGCATATTCCAAAGTCGGTGTATGAATTGTCTGAGTTTTGACTGCATTGTTTTCCATTTTCACAATTTTCTTTGCAAATGCCTTCTATGCATAATCTGCTTAAACATTCATTTCCTGATTGACATATAGGTGTTAGTTCCTGATATTCTTTTTCTAATTTTATTCCTTCACTTGTTTTTTGTATTTTCAAACTGTTTATTGTGGTTTGCAATATTACTTCGCATATTTCTGTTTCGCAATTTTGTTCAGATGTTCCAACTAACAAATTAAAGTTTTCTGAAAAGAACACTATATCATTTAGTTTTTCTGAAAATTTTTGTGTAAATATTAGTTCTCCTTGATTTTCTCCTGTTTTTCTTATTTTTACACTTTCTAGACTTTCAGGAGTTTGCATATCTAGTATTATGTAGCTTCCTTCTCCAAGTATGTTCATTTCTTCTGCAGCAGTTAGTATTTCTGTACCTATTGTTATTAGTTGTTGTGTTTCTATTTCTTTTTGATTTTGTTCTGAATTTTTTAATACTGTGCTTGCGGCAGGTATTATGAGTATTAGACTTATCGCAACTATTGTTAAAAATTCTATTGCGCTTTGACCTCTTTTTTTTGTAAAATTCATTATTTTAGAACCTTTTTTCCTCTTTTTTTATTTTTTGTTTGTTTAAATTTATAAATTTGTCTCTAATATTCTTATTTTGAGGTTTATTTGGACACATATTTTGGTTTTTTATGATGTCTTAGTCATTATCTTGCTTAATACTTAATACAGACCAAAATCTTTAAATACGGTGTTTGCATTGTTTGTTTTGTGGGTTTGTTTATGTTAAATAAAAGAGGAGTTTCTCCGTTGATTGTAACTATTGTTTTAATAGCTTTTGCTGTGGCTCTTGGAACTATGATTATGAGTTGGGGTTCTAACGCCGTTCAGAATAGGGCTGATTGTAGTGATGTTGAGATAGAATTTCAAAAATTTCAGGGCAAAGACATGATTTGTTTTGATATAAATAATAGTAAATTGAATATTATTCTAAAAAATTCTGGGAATGCTAAGTTAGAGTATGTTATGTATAGATATATTAAACCTAATTTTAGGACTTCAGAGCAAAGACTTGCAAATTCTGATTTGGCTAAAGCTCAGCTTTTTGAAGGTAGTGTTGGCTATGAAGGCTCTGAAGATGCCAGGGTTGAGTTTATTCCAGCCATAAAGATAGGAGATAATGTCGAACTTTGCCCTGATAAAGGCTTGGTTGTTGAACAATTAGCCAAATGTGTTAATTGATTTTTTTATTTATATGCGCATTTATTGTTTATTGCAAACACATATATTCGCAACGATTATTTTTAAGTAATTTATTTTGTCATGAATTTTTTTAAAAGGAAATATTATTTAAGTAGTGATTGTTTTCTTTTTTGTATGGAAGTCGATTTTTTTGTTGAAAAATCTTTGGATGAGAACGCATCCATTTATTTTGATTTAGCTAAAAAAGCTAAGAAGAAACTTGAAGGTACCAAGAGAGCTTTACTTAATGAAAAAAAGAAATTGGATGCTTTACTTAGTGAACAGTCCGAAGTTTTAAAAACTGATTTGAAAATTAAGTCTGAAAAAGATAGAAAGAAGAATTGGTATGAAAACTTTAGGTGGTTTTTTTCTTCTGATGGTTTTTTAGTTATTGGTGGAAAAGATTCTTCGTCTAATGAATTAATTATTAAAAAACATGTCGATAAGAACGATTTAGTTTTTCACACTGAAGCTCCAGGCAGCCCTTTTGTTGTTATTAAAAATCCTAATGCCTTAGCAGTTCCTGATTTGACTAAGATGGAAGCTGCCGAGTTGGCCGTTACTTTTAGTAAAGCTTGGGCTATGAAGATTAGATCCGTTGAGGTTTTTATGGTTTTACCTAATCAAGTATCTAAAGAAGCAAATTCAGGAGAATATGTCGCTAAAGGAGCTTTTGTTATTAGAGGCAAGAAAGTTTTGTTTGATCCCGTCGTTAATTTTGCAATAGGTATTTTTTTAGATGAAGATGGCAATAAAATTGTGATGTCTGGTCCTAGGTCTGCTGTAAAAAAGAAGTGTAATGTCTTTGTGGAAATAAAACAAGGGGATTCTAAGAAAGGAGAAGTTAGTAAGATTCTTATGAAAAAGTTTGGTTTATCCACTAATGACGACATTATTGCGAATCTTCCTAGTGGAGGCTTGAAATTATGAAGGATTCATGCGTTAATGTTCAAATTGGAAAGAATGGTTTAAATGATTCTCAGATTAGTGAAATTTTAAAAAATTTGAGAGCTAGGCGCCCTGTACGTGTTAAATTATTAAAATCTTTACTAGGTTCTACCAATAGAAAACAAGTTTATTCTGAGCTAGTTAGTTCAGTTTTTTCTAAAGTTAGTTGCGAACATAAACTTGTGGGTAATGTGATTAAATTTACGCCTAAGGAAAAAAATTTATAAACTGAAAACTTGATATGTTATTAAGTGCGTGTTAAATTTCAATTTTAATCGTGTGCTTGACGATTTTAATAAGTGTTCAAGTATTTAGATGAAAGGGATTTCGACTTGCAAAACGTGGTTTTTATGAAAGATGCTATGACAGATGCTCAATTACTTGTGAAATATGGTTTTTTTGATAGAAAGCACGCTGGAAAATATAGTTTTGATAAGGAAAAAGGATATTTTATTCCTAAAGGCGGTGCTGATAAGGAATCTACTGAATACGTTGGAGATCATGCAGATCAAGAATATGATGAAGAAGTAAATTTGTCATCTAATCAACAATATTATCCAACTAGGTTTCCTAAGCCTGGATGGAGATTGAAATTAGTTCATGAGTCTTTTAATCTTTCTATGGAAGATTTGTACTATTGGTCCATTAATCACATCAGACAAGATCAAGGATTTCCTTTTATGATGAAGGTCACAGATATTTTTACTGCTGCTGAAAATAGTGCTTTTTTTGGACAATCACAATATAGATTGAGTATTCAAGAAGATAGAGCTAGTGGTTTTTTAAGAGGCATTTCTGAATTAGTCAGGACTCTGTTTCAGATTGTACGTGAACTGCGAAATATTGATGAACGTTTACAAGCATATAAGGATTGGAGAAAATCTAAGAGCGCTGATTCTACGCTTAAGGGATATTTCGCTGATTTTGCTGAGAACAAAGGAGGTCAAGTTCAACCAGGCAGCATTTATCACTTAGCAAATCAAGTTGGATATACTGTGCTTCCCGATCTATTTTTTAATACTACAGTATATAAAATTGAAGATATTGATAGAATAATGAACGATTTGAAAGTTAATAAAAATGTCAAGAATGTCCTTAAACGAAAATTGTATCAGTTTATAACTTGGAAGGAAAAGACTGAACGTGAACTAGAAGCGAGAAGAAAATTTCAGATTAAATATTTAAGACAGCATTTTTTAGTTATTAAAACTTACATTGGTTGGGTTAAGCCTTATTTAAGACACATTAAAAGACTTACTATGAATGAAAAACAGCTCGATAGTCCGGATATTGTTTCTAGTTTTGAATCAAGCACTATTGAAATAGAAACTATTGCTTATAAGCCATTACCTAAAAAGAAATTTTACAGCGTTGTTTTGATGAGTTACGAATTTACTACTAGACCTACAATGCCTTACAGACAAGAAAATTATCAGGGACCTGTTCATGTGGGCAGGGGTAAAATGACTATGAGAAGCTATGGTTGGACCATGGAGCAAATTCAAGCGTATAAGAATATGCGCGATTATGAAGATTTAGAGCTGTTAAGTTTAGTTGATGAACAACTCAGAGCAGCCATGGAAATGTTGGGAGATGATCTTGATAACTATATAAAAGAGGCTGAAGGCACTATAAAAGAAGAGAAAAAAGTTTCCTCTGGCAAGCCTAAATTAACACCTATAAGAAGTGATGATTCGGTTTTTGAGCCATTTGTTTCAGTTTTCAAGGGTTTTTTTGATATGGGAAAATTATTTTTACCCGCTAATTTTAAAGGAGTTTCTGCTCCTAAAAGTGCAGGACCTGACCCTAACATGATTAAATCAGCTATTAAAGGTGCTAACGGAGCAATGTGGCAAGTTTATAATAATTATAAGAAATCACACGGTTTGTTGTCTTGGTGATTAAAATGGTTGACGATGATAATCCTGTTAGTCTTGTTGAAAAGTTAAAAATTTTACAATCTAAGGAAAACCAGAAGAAAAAAGAATTTGAGAAATTAAAAAAAGAATTAGAAGAAGATTCTGAGAAAATTAAAGAAAAAATTGCAGAAACTGTGCGAGAAATAGAAAAAGAAGAAATAGAGAAATTTCTTGAAGATGAGAAAAAAAGAAAAAAACCTAAATCTTTAGATGAAAACATCACGCAAAACATTGACGAAATGAGCAACATAATAATTTCGCAAGGAGAATATAATTCTTTGGAGAAGAAAAATTTGTATGACGTTGCAAACAGAGATTTTTATGGGAAAGTTAAAAATTTGATGGAAAAAGCAGATGCTGGTTATATTACTCAAAGTGAAAAAAACTTTTTGTCAAAAGTCTCTTATAAAATTTCTCAGATTCGTGCTGAAGAAAGTTATATTACTAAGAAAGATCCTAGAAGTTATCTCTCAAGAATGGAAAGTCTTCTTAATGCAGTTAAAAAGTAGTTTTTGAGGGCGTACGTTATTTATTAATGCAAATTTTTTTATTAAATAAAAACTCTTAATAAAATTTATAAAGATGATTACATATTAACTTTTATGGAATTTGGAAGCGGCGATTATTTTAATCCCAAAAATGAATTTTCAGATGATCCTTTTATTAGAACGGATGATTTAGCAGAAGTAGATGAAGAAGGAAACCCTATAGTACCAGATGGAGAACTCAATTTTACCCATGAAGAAATTGGTACTGCAACTAATCCTATGGGTAATACTTTACAAAGTTTAAAAGAACGGATTATGCAGGGCAACAGAAAAATAGAGTTTTCTTTTATAGGACAAGGAAAAGGTAATAGTCAACAACCAACTCCTGAAAGTTTTGGTTCTTTAGATAGGCAAGATATTAGAGAGATGTTAACACAAAACGAGATGAAAACCAGCACTCATGCAGGAGTTCATAGTCAGAGTCTTGCAGGTTTTACAAGGGAGAATTTTAGTGGCGAAGCTAGAGAAGCGGTTCTTAAAGAAATAAAAAAAGCAATTGATTTTTCAGCAACTGCAACTAAAGGCGGGGCAATTGTTTTTCATTTTCAAGAGTGGATGAGACCTCTTAGTGAAGTTAAGGATTCTCAGTTTAGTAATGCTAAATTTAAGTCTTTTGCAGAAGAAGACGAAGAAGCACCTAAATTAGTTATTGATTCTAAAACAGGACACATAATTCCTTCAATAGCTAAAAATCAAGAGGTTTATAGACCTATTTATATGACTGCGAAGGATAAAGGTCTAGTTGGAAAAAAAGACCCTAATGGTCACGTTTTTAGAGAAAATGATTGGCTTGATATGCATGGTAATTTTATTCCAAGAAATGCTGATGCTAACAGATTAATTGATAGAGTGCCTAAATATAATTATGACACGAATCATTTTGATATTCAACAGTTGTCTTGGAATGACCTTGTTAAAGAAGCTAAAGAATATAACAACATGCATAATGAACATATAACTCCAGAGGAATTATTTGCTAAGACTCAGCTTGAAAATCAAGCTGCAGCGGCTATGGGAAATTCTTTGTTTCACGGCAGGTATTATGAGACAGAGGAAAGAAAATTTAAGTTACTTAAGCAAAAATGGGATTCATATAATGAAGCCAAATCTAGAGTTCCAGATGATAAAAAAGATAAATTAGCTAAGGAATTATTAGTGCTTTTTGATCAGTCAGATCCAGAGTTGTTAAAAAGAGGAGCAACTTCACAAGATTACGAGAAAGAATTTTTGAAAAATTTGAAGTTGCAAGAAAATGCTTTAAAACACATTCATGAATCTTCTGCCACTGCAGATGCTCAAGCTGAAGAATATAAAAAAAAAGCAAAAAGAATTATGAGCATAGAAAAATATGGCGTTCAAAAAACCGCAGAAACTGTTGCTAATGCAGGCATGGAAGCCATGCGTAAATATCAAAGGTATAAGACTGATTTAGACGAACCGATTTATGTTGCTCCTGAAAATTGGGATACTCGTTTTTATGGTAGTCATCCGGAAGAATATATGAATTTAATTAAGGCCTCAAGGGAGAGGATGCAAAAACAGCTTGTTTTAGAAGGTCATTCAAAAGAAGAGGCAAATAAGCTTGCTAAGACGCACATTAAAGGAACTTTGGATGTTGGTCATTTAAATTTATTCAGGTCTAATTTTGAAGCTAAAGATGGTGAGACTCCTGAAGAAAGAGATAAACGTTTTAATAAATGGCTTTTAAAATGGACAGACAAACTTACAAAGGAAGGATATGTTGGCCACATTCATTTGGCAGATAATTTTGGGTATGATGATGAACATTTAAGTCCTGGCCAAGGTAATATTCCTATGAAAGATTTTCTTAAAATTATAGAAAAAAATAAAATTAAAGATATTATTGTTGAGCAAGGATCTTATAATATTGGTCGAGAAGTTCCTGATACTTTAGAATTGATAGGCAGTCCGATTTATGGTGTGAAAA
Organism: Candidatus Woesearchaeota archaeon; assembly: GCA_021735165.1. NCBI lineage: Archaea > Nanobdellati > Candidatus Woesearchaeota > Candidatus Woesearchaeota archaeon. The sequence goes on along the minus strand of JAIPHP010000012.1, from coordinate 18,030 downwards.
GAGCTCAGAGGTTTAGACAGGTTAGAAATGCTCATTTTGGGTATGGACATCCTAGTTATTTTATTGCAGGACCTTATGTTCCAAGCAATGAATGGAAACCTTGGTCAGATGTTCCTTTAGAGTAGATTTACAAGCATTTTTTGTAAGTGTATTTTGTTTTTTTGACATTGAAAAGAAACGTTTAATCTTATGCGAATAAAAATTATGGTTTACAGATAAGTATCCAGAGTTTATTTGTATCCTGATTTCTTTTTAAGGGAAAACTATTTAAAATACCTCTTTCATTATTGTTTTAGAAGGGGTGAGTCGTTGGACTTTAATATTCATAAAAGAACACATAAAGAAAAAGATAATTATTCTGCTGTTGTTTTAGATACTGCGTATAGGTTTGCTAAAGAAGCTCATAAAGAACTTAAGGATTTGTTAAAAGCGGTCGTTTTATTTGGAAGTGCTGCTAGAGCAAAGCAGAAATCTAATGATATTGATATTTTGTTGATTGTTGATGATGTTTCTGTTATTTTGTCCAAAGAAATGGTTCAAGGGTATCGTTTGATTGTTGAAAACATTGTTCGTAAAGTAGATCCTAAAATTCATGTTACAAGTATGAAGTTTACTAGCTTTTGGGAGTATATTCGGAATGGAGATCCTATTGCTTTGAATATTTTAAGGGACGGTTATGCTTTGATTGATACTGGTTTTTTTGACCCTATTCAATTATTGTTGCACCAGGGCAGATTAAGACCTAGTAGTGAAGCTTTGTGGAGTTATTTTAATAGGGCACCTAGAAGTATTAAGGCGGCCAGGAGTAGACTAGCGCAGGCTTGTATTGATTTGTATTGGGCGGTTATGGATGCTAGTCATGCTGCTTTGATGAGTATTAATGAGATTCCTCCAAGTCCTGATCATGTCGCTGAATTTTTAGATTCTAAGCTTGTTAGTAAGAAATTGATAGGTGCTAAGTACCCTGGTATTGCCAGGAAGTTTTTCATGCTTTCTAAGGATATTTTACATGGCAAGATTAGGGAAGTTGATGGTTCTGATTTTGAGAAGTACTTTAAAGAAGCTGATGATTTTGTAAATGCTATGCAAAAGCTTATTAAGAAATAATGAAAATCGCTGCTCCGAGTCTGCTAAGAAACTAAAAGTTTCTGGCATGCCAAAAATCAAAGATTTTTGAGCAGGACGGAGTATTACGACTCAGTCGCTTATCGCGATTTTCAGATTGCGTGCTATCGACCTAAATGCACAGAAACAAAGTTTTTATTCGCATGCCAAAAATCAAAGATTTTTGTGCAGGTCGGAGTATTAAACCCCCTTCGCTAGCGCGCAATAATCAACCATAAAAGTAATAAATAAGCATTCTTATTTTTTATTATGATAATTGTTCATCCATTTCCTCATTATGTTCCTAGGAATGCAGAATTTCTTATTATTGGAAGTTTCCCCCCTATAAGTCTTAGTAAAAATGATTTTTTTTACTCTAGCAAACAAAATCAATTTTGGAAAATAATTGAGAGTATTTATAAAACAGATATTAAGACAAAAAGAAAGAAGGAGTTGTTTCTTGAAATTAATAATATTGCCATGACTGACATCATAATGAAATGCAGAAGAAAAAAAGGAGATTCCTCTGATAAGAATCTTGAAATAATTGAGTATATGGACATAAAAAATATTCTAAAACATAATAAGGAAATTAAAAAGATATTTTTTACAAGTAAATTCGTCGAGAATATTTTCAGGAAGATTTTTTCAGATATAACCGTAAAAACATTAACGCTTCCATCACCTAGTCCTAGATATGCTAGACTTTCTTTTGATCAGAAAGTCTATGAATACAAAAAATATTTTAAGCCGAGTCTAAAGCAAAAAATTTATACTGCGCTTCTTGCTGTTCCGAAAGGAAAAGTAACAACTTATAAAGAACTTGCAAATCGTGTCGGAAGCAAGGCTTATAGAGCTGTCGGTCAGATTATGAACAAAAATTCTTGGGCGCCTGAAGTTCCTTGTCATAGAGTTGTTGCTAGTGATGGCTCTCTTGGAGGATTTGCGGAGGGTTTGAAAAAAAAGAAGGCTCTTCTTGAAAGTGAATGTGTTAAAATAATAAATAACAAAATAGATGAGAAATATTTCTATAAACATAAATGATTTATTCTTCGCAGTGATCCCATATGAATTGGAAGAATTTTCTGTAGCCGTCTGCAAGACGTCTGCTTTTTAGTACGAACTGAACTGGTTCTTCTTCAAGTTCGCCTGGTTTTACGCCTATGAATGTCACAACGTATGGTCCGAATATGTCTACAGATGTTTGTGAAGAATATTTTTTTGGAAGGAACTTGTATGGTTTTCCTACTAGTTTGAGAATTTCTGGTTTTTCTTTTTTTACTTCGTGGTCGAAGAGGTGCATGAATTTTATTCCTTTCTTTTTTCGTTCTTTTTCAAAATGAGTCATATAGTGTTTTAGTCTTGGGTCGAGCCAGAAACCTTTTGCACCTATGAAGTATACTGTTTCTCTTGTTTCTAGTATGTTCTGCAAGTATACTTTGAATCCTTCTGTTCCTCTGTAGAAGTATGCTTCTTCTTTTTCTTCTTTTTCTTTGTGTTTTGCTTCAAGTTCGGGGAGTATTTTGTTTATTTTTTCTTCCTTTTCTTTCAGTAGTTCTATTAGTTTTGTTGGGGTTATTGCTTTGTATCTTTTTTCTCCTTTTACAAAAACTTCTGACACAAGTCCTTTCTCTTCAAGTTTGCTAAGGGCGTCGTATGTGTTTCTTCTGTGGACTTTCGCTTTTAAGGAAATGTTTTGTACTGAAGATTCTCCAATTTCGAGGAGCGCTTCGTATACTTTTGCTTCGTTTGAGCTTAACCCTGCTTCTCTTAATGTTTCTTCATGCATATTGTTTTATTTTTTAGGAAGTTTATATTGTTTTTGATTTTGGTGGTGATTACTACCACAACAATTTATATATATTATTTACTAACAAGTAGTAAAGAAAGCAGAACGTTTATTGTTCTGAGAATGAGATAAAAACAGACTTAGCGAGAGCTATGCAAAAAAGAGGATGATACAAAATGACATTTATAACACAAATACAAGGAATAATATTTTTGATAGGTTTTGGAGTGGTTATGATTTTATTAACCTATTTTTTTTCCAAGAAAAATTCAATGAACCACCGAGAAGGTTTTCTTGTAGCAAACAGAAAAGTTGGATGGTTCAAAGGAGGTACGAGCATTGCAGCTTCATGGATTTGGGCTGGTGCATTGTTCGTCTCGATTCAGATGTCTTACCAGAATGGATTGGCTGGAATATTTTGGTTTACAATGCCTAATATATTTGCACTAATATTGTTTGCCTTTTGGGCTCCAAAAATAAGGGAAAAATTTCCTAAAGGATATACTTTACCTCAATGGATAAAAGAAAAATTCAAAGACACTAAACTTCACAAATTGTATTTAATTCCTTTTTTCTTTAACCAGATACTAGCAATAGCTTTTAACGTATTCGCGGGAGGAACAATGATTTCGCTTTTGACAGGAATTCCTCTGCTCGTTGTTATACCAATACTTATAGGAATTGCTCTTATTTACACTTTAATATCTGGTCTTGAAGCCTCAATGATTACAGACATGGTTCAGATGGGTCTTATAGTTGTAGGGATATTTTTGATTGTTCCCTGGGCAGTTTCCTCTGCAGGAGGACTTTCAGCAGTTGCTGGCGGGTTAGGCGGTCTTACAGGACAATTTACTAATATTTTTAATCCTGCAATTATGTTTTCTTTAGGTTTGATAAACTCAATAGGTTTGATTTCAGGAACTATTGCGGATCAACAGTACTGGCAAAGAACTTTTGCATTGAAGAAAAAACAGATAACTAAAGCATTTGTTTTTGGAGGAATATTGTTTGCAGTTGTTCCTATAATGTTATCTCTTCTAGGTTTTATGGGTGCTAATCCTGCTTTAGGCATTACGTTGCCTGCAGGTACAGATCCTTCTTTAATTGGTATAATTTCAGTAACTAACCTGGTGCCAAAAGGAATTGCAGCAATATTTATACTTATAATGATTGCAGGATTAAGTTCAACCATAGATTCAGGCATTTCTGCTTTTAGTTCACTTTGGATTACTGATGTTTCAAAGAAAAAAAGTGAAAAAGCATTGTTGAGGTCTGGAAGACTTGCTATGTTTGGTGCAGGAGTTATAGGATTGTTGATTGCATACGGCGCTCACTTTATTCAAGGTATTGGATTGCAACATCTCTGGTTCCTGAGCATAAGTATAGTTGCTTCAATATCTGTACCTACAATACTAACGTTATATTTGGACAGGATTAATCCAAAGAGTATGTTTTATGGGATATTGATTGCAATAGTAATTGGCATGCCGTTCTTTTTTTATGCTAATATTGCAAACATTTTATGGCTTCAAGCAGTTGCGTCTGTTTTCATGGTTGTTGCAAGCACAAGTGTAACTTTGCTGTTTCCTAAAAGACATTTGCAATAAATTTTTTAAACTTCTTTTTTTTCTTAAGAGTTATGGATGCTTTTGATCATACTAAGAAGATGATGTTGGAAAAATTGTATAAGCCAGATAAGTCTTTTAAGGGAGATGTAGATTTAAAAGCAGTTCCTGTTATTGAAGCTGTTAATCGTAAAATTAATTATTATACTACGAGTTCTTGCAGTGGCAGAATTAGTTTGTTTTTTGAGGCAGAGTCCGGTAGAAAAGATGAGTCTGGCTGGCATTTTGTGGAGCATAGAACTGTTACTGCTGCTGAGATTTTGTATGCTTTGAAAAATATTCCAAAAGAAAGTTTATGGTTTAGGCAAGAAGCCCCTATTTTTCATATCGCTTGCAGATCAGACTTACATGCAAAAAAATTGTTAGAATTATGTAGAAATCTTGGGTTAAAACATAGCGGCGTTATTGGTTCTTCTAATAAAAGAATCATGGTCGAAATTATTTTTAATAACAAAATGGACGTTCCTATTGCTAAGAACTGTGAATTATTTGTTGATGATAAGTTTGTTAGGTTTCTTGTTAAGCAAGCTAATGAACGTTTTGAGAAGAATCAGAAGCTTTTGAGAAAATTTGAAAAGGAAATTGTCAAAGAATTATAGTTCGTACATTTTTGTTATTGCTAAGTTTATATCATCATATTTTTTTGTTTTGTTTTTATCTAGTGTTTTTTTAAGTTGGGGCATCATTGTTTTGTATTTTTTGAATAGTTCTGTTCCTTTTTCTAAGATATTGTCTTCTTCTATTTTTTTTCCATTTATAATTATTGCTTCTATGCTCGCATTGTTTTTGTTTAGTTCTCTTAATTCGTATGTGTTTCCTTGATATATTATTGTTAATCTTTCTATGATTTGGCCGTTAAATACGGCATCATATTTTGATTCATAAATTATTTTTTTGCCTTGATATTCGTATGTCCCATTTAAGTCTTTATAGTTATTTGTGCAGGAAAGTATAGTGCTTAGGATTATTGTTGCTATTGTGTTTATTGTTTTTTTAAGAGTGTTCATTTTGGTTTACGCAAAATTTAATTTAAACTTTTTACTATTTCTTTGAACAATTTTTCGTGATTTATTCTTGATATTCAATATTATTTTGTATTTTTCCGTGCTTAGTAGGAATTATTATTTGCTTTATTTTATTTGTTCAAAAAAAAAATTGAATTAAAAAGAAAAAAATTATTTTATTTTTTTAGTATTACAACTAGTAGTCCTGCAACCATTATTATTAATACTAAAACTATAACTCCTAGAGCTATTAAATATCCGTTGCTACTGGTATTTATTATTTTGCTTCCTGTGCTTGTGGACACTGGTTGTCCTGTTGTTGCAGGAACTGTTGGAGGAGTTGTTACTACAGTTGTTTTATCATCATCAGTTTTTGTATCTTCTTTGTCGTCATCAGTATCTTGTGTTGTTGAACATCCTCTAACTTCTAGTTCTATTGTGTCTGTGTCTGTGTATTCGTTATCTGCTCCGTCAGGGTATGCTCTTAAATCCATGTAGTATAATCCATCTTCTAATTCTTCATCTTCTGGAAAATCATATCTTACTCTGAATTCACTGTCTTCTCCTTCGTCCAATTCTATTTCTCTTAGGTAAGTTCTGGCATCTATGCCGTCTATTTCTACCCTTACCATTGCATCGTCTAGGTTTCTTGTTCCAACATTATATAGTGTGAAGTCTATATATACTGATGTTTCGTCGCAGTTTATGAAGGATTTTGAAGTTGTTATTGAATCAAATCTTATGTCTTCATTTTCTCTGTCTAAATTTATTGTTATTGTGAATTTTGTTGTGTGTGTTGCTCCATTAATGTCAGTTCCTGTGACTTCTATGTCTATTTCGTATGGTTCATCGTTAAAGTCAACTTCATTTGGATCCATGGAAAAATCAAAGGTTACCTCGTCTAATTCTTCAGGGTCTAAATCTGATAGATCTTCATCTTGATTGTCTATTTCGTCTATTTCTCTGCTGTCGATTTTAACTCTTATGTTTCTGATTTCAAAATCTTCTGTATCTCCTCTATCGCTAAATCTGTTTTCAACTTCTATTATCATAGATACGTCTTCAAATGGTTCAAGGTCTATTGATCTATCACTTGTTGCTGATTTATCGCTTCCTTCAGTTCTTTCAAAGGTCGCTTTTACGTATAGTTTGGTTTCTGTTGTTAAGTATATTGTGTTTGTGTAGTCATCTGCGTTTGTTGATGTTAGTTTTATTGTTCCTATTGATTCTCTTCCTGAATTTTGCGTCCAGGGTATTCGCGTACTTATTGTTACTGTTAGGTTTTCTCCAGGAGATAGTGTTGTTTTGTCTCCTGTTGCAGTTAGTTCGTAATCTTCAGAATTGCCTGTTGTTTCTATCGCTATGTTGTTTATTGTTTTGTCTCCTGTATTTGTAACTATCCATGTTTTAGTTATTGTAGTGTTTCTTTCTTGGTCTTCTGAGCCAAGCTCTATTGAATCTGCGCCAAATGTTCCTTCTTTTAGTAATACTTCAACATTAAATGTTTCTGTATCGTTATCATCTGAGTCTGTTATGTTTGCAGCAAATATTGTGATTGTGTTGTTTCCTTCATCGTTTGATGTTGGTGTCCAGGAATATGTTTCTGTTGCATCTATTGTTCCACCACCTGTTACTGTGTAAGTTACGTTTCCTGCTGGGTAGTCATGTGTTAGTTGAAAATTCACAGAGTCTCCCAAATTTACTGTGTAGTTGTTTGGTTTAGTTAAATCCAGTGCTGTTGCGCTCATTGTCATTAGAATAAGTGCTATTATTGCTATTGTGCCTATAATTATTTTTTTATTCATTTTTTACCTCCCGCGGCTGTTTAATTATGATTTGTTATGTTATCATCTTAGAGTGAGAAATGATTTATATAGTTTTTGGTTCTTTTTTAAGTTATTTGTGTGATTTTTATAAACAGCAAACTTGTTGTGCTAAATAATTCTTTGAAGTTCTTTGATTAAATTGTTAACTATTAAGCGTCAAATCATTAAAATTAATTTGCAAACAACATAATTTATCAACCTAAAAACGCTATGTTAAAACAATTTGTCAATAAATAATAAACAATTAGAAAAAAAATTATTTGTTGAAATTAAATACCGAACCTAAGTCAACTTTGGATTCTGCCATGTCTTCGAATCTTTTTCTTGGTGGTTTACGTTCAGGGGTTTGATTGTTTTGTTCCTCATTTTTAGCATCTGGCTCTGTTGTTTGAATTTCTGGTTCCGTTATTTGTTTGTTGTCTGAGTTTTGAGTTGCATATTGTGTTTGTTGCCTATGTTCCATAGTTTGAGTTTCTGGTTTGTGATCCTTGTTAGATTCTATGAGGTCTTGCTTTATTAGTTCTTCATCTTCTTCTATTTGTATAGAATGAGTTGTTTCTGGTTTTGTTTCTGGTTTTGTAGTTTTTTCTTCATATAGTTCATTTAATGTAGGTTCTGTGTTTTCTTTAGGTTTCATATATTGTTCTGTAGTTTGTGGTTCGTAGTTTGAAGATTGCAATTTAGACTCTGTAGTTTCAGTTCTAGTGTTTGTTGTCTGAGGATCAATATCTGACGTTTGAGTTTGTGGCTTTGTAGCTGGTTCGTTATTTGGTTTTGTTTTATTTAGGTGACTTAGCCCCATTGTTGCGCCATCTTTTCTATCTTCAAATGTTTTGTTGACTTTGTTGCTTGTAAAGGACATTGCAGTCGCCATCCTTATTGCTTCTGTTTCTGATGCTGCTAGCCCTGATTGTCTGAGCGTCATCGCCAATTGTCTTACGCTTTGGTCTTGTATATCTGTTATTTTATTCATTTTTTTACCTTTTTTTCTTTTTCTAGATAAACGCATATGTATTCATACATATAACAATATACTAAAGCGTATACTTGTATTTATAAATTTTGTTGTTGTTTAGTTGTCTCTGAAGAAATCCAGAGATATTTGCGCGTCAATCTTTTCGAAATTTTGAAAATGAAATTTGCCAAATTAGAGATTACAAAAAAAATTCAGTAAGGAGCCTGATTTGCTTAGGATATTTATTTAATTATTTATTATGATGCTGATTCGTTACTTTCCAATCTCAGGCTCTAAAATATCAAAATTCAACTATTTCAACTTTACTACTGGACAGGGCATTTATAAGAGAAATTGAAAACCACTCCACGACCACTCGCCAGTAACGAAAGTTTTATAAATCACAGTTTTTTACTTGAATGTTATGAATTTAGGATTACAATTAGGTTTAGAATTGAAACAGAAGAAAAAGCTTAAGCTAGATGAAATTCTTAAGCAAGATCTAAGGCTTGAAATAGCTCAAAAATTAAAGCCTTTTGATTTCTGGGAGTGGTATACTGGAAGTCCTGAAGATTTAATTAGATTACTAAAAGAGGAACCTCAAACTGATGATTATGGAAAAACAATAAAATATGTTCTTTCAGGTGGTTGGGCTATTGAAATGCTTACAGGTAAAAAGAGAGAACATCATGATTTAGATGTTATAAATTTATCTCGATACAAGTTTCAATTTAGGTTAGATGAGCAAACTGCTAAAAATTATTTCCAGACTCTTTCAATGTCAAATAAAAATCTCGCAAAATTTGTTAAAGAAATTAATTGGGATTCTGAAAAGAATTATTCTGAACTTAAAGGCGGATCTCTAGATGTGTACATAACAAGTCCTGAGTTTCTTTTTGCTTCAAAGATCTTAGGTTTTGGCAGAACACCTAGAGAAAAGGACTTAGAAGATTTACAATCTTTAGCAAAATTAGATTACAAATATTCTGCTTCAAGATTTCAAGAGTTGCTAACAAAAGTTCCTTTCATTAAACACAGTTTAGATAATTCTAAATTGTTCTATGATATCGCTGGGATAAATGGTTTTGGGACTAGAACTGCGGGTGCTGAGTATCTTGTTAAGATAATTGACAAGTTGCGGAATGGCAAAAATATTGCAATAGATGAAATGAAAACCTTTTATCACATTGTTCAAAAGAATTTTGAAGATGGTTTGCAAAAGAACATCATAGCAAGCAAAGAAAATTTGGATCTTGGAGTTATTAGTGATTACTGGAGTAAAGGAGATTTAGAGGGTTTTTGGTTTGAAAATAATGAAAAGCCAGACTTCGCCATTTCTAAAGTCTCAAAAAATATGCTTAAAGAAATTCAAAAAAGAACAAATTATAAAGAAAAAATGTCTGATTGGCCTATTGGAGAAATAATTAATTATGCAGGTTTTGACATTGTTCATTCAGATCCAATGCATTTCTTTTTCAAAGACGGCGAAGTATTTAATAGATTTTCTAATTATACTCTTGATAATGTGAAGGGAGAAGAATTTATTATAGCAAGCAATACTACAAGCACTCAATTGTTTAATAATGGTAAACATTTATTGACTTTATTTAGAAGTATGGAAGATAAAGAAAATGTTAGTTCTATCTATACTTCATTCATGGAATATGGTTCTCCTGAAGAATTCTTTGAATTGCATGATACTTTAAAACATGTGGATTTCTCTGATAATTGGTACTTTGCTGAATTATTTGAAAATAAAGTAGCTGAGTATGTTCTTAAAGATAGTTCTGTGGCAAAGAAATTTGCACAAATAGGAAATGTTGATTTAGATAACATCGTGTATAAAAAGAGAAGTAACTCAAATATTACTAACATAAATAAATTAGATAATTTGTATTTGTTGCCTGAACATTTACTGGATAGTTCAAACAATTTAGTGGCTAGAAGACTAATAAAACTAGCACCAAAATCTGCTAAAAAGTTTGCAGAAAGTCAAAATATGGATATAAAAAAAATTGTTGAAATGAGATATCAAGATATTAAGAATGATGCCGCGCTTAGTTATGTTCTTTGCAAAGATGTTCCTGAATTTTTTTCTGAACAATTAAAAGAAAGTATTGCTGTTTATCATTGTGTTGAATCAGCAAAGAGACATCCAAAAAATATTTTGCAAAGATTACAAAAGATTGCAAGTGGAATAAATGTTGATTCTGCTAAATTGATTAGGGAAACTGTTAATTCTGACGTTCCTACAGAAATCAAAGCGAAATTGTTAATAGAAGGCAAAGAATATTTTGGTAAAGATGTTGCAGTTAGTTATTTGAGTGACTTGTTGGAAATGAATTATGATAATAAAAAATGGTCAGATTTAGCAAGCGAATACATTTCTGAATTTAATTTGCAAAAAGAAACGGAATTTCAGTTTAAGTTGCACCCCAAATATGCTAGTTTGACTGATGTTGTTAAGAATACGAATATAGATGGACGTTATTTGTCAGATCTGGCAAACATATATTTAGAAGATAATATATCTAGTTTAAACAATGATCAAATTAAAGAAATAATGAGTACGTATGCTATTGATGATGTTTCTTCTATTGTGTTTAATGATTGGGAGAAAAAAATAGAGCTTGGTAATGATGCCGGTCTTAGAAAAACTTATGAGACTAGATTGAAAGGAGACGTTGTTAAGCAAGAGAAAGTTAGTGAATTTGCTACAAATCTTTCCAACAAATATTTTGAAGAAGGAGATTTCAAAAAAAGTTTTTATGTTCTTTATAGAATAGATAGAGAAAACCCTTTAATATCTGAAAGAGCGATAGAATATTTTAAAACTGTTCCTGAAAAAAATAAAAAGATAGTGTTGGCTAATGTAGTTGGGGAATTCATTAAATAAAACATTTTATACAACTTATTTATTCAAAGAAAACAATTAAGTCTTTGTCTCCTAATATTTTTTTTGTGATTCTGAATTTTTTTTGTATTTCCTCCAACATTTCTTCATTTCGTTTACTGTTCTTGAGAAGAGAAAAACAATGTTTTGTTGTTGGTTTTGAAAGTTCTTTGATATCTTTGATAAGATTTTTTATGTTTTTGATGTGATGTGCTGTCGATACGCATATTATATAATCGAATTTTTGGTTTGAATAATTTTTGGTTATGCATTCTCCTTTTCCTATGCTCCATGTTTTTTTAGAGTGTTTTTCTTTAGCTTTTTTTATTAGTTCTTTTGAAGGATCCACCCCTAATATTTTGCAGTCAAAGAACTCCGCACTTATTCCATTTCCGCATCCTATGTCTAAAAGTGTTTCGTTTTTTTCTGGATTTATTTCTTTTGTTATGATTTTGAATTTGTCTCTTTGTTCTTCTCCGTATAATTCATCGTAACCTGAAGATATTGCATCATAGTATTTTGTTGTTTTATCGCTCATTTTTTTGTTAATCTTTATATATTAATTAATGTTTCTAAAGATTGTGTATTACGATTATTGGTTAAATGAAGGAGAATTAAGTCAAGTTACTGAATTAATTAAAAAAAATATAAATATTTTGAAGCAGAGATTGGATGAAAAATTTGATGATCCCTCTTTATTTAATGTTATTAATGAGACTTCACGTTTTGTTTTTGAGATGCCTATTCATATAGAATATTATGAAAATCCGAGGAATAACTATGAAAGACAAATTTCTGGGCAGGTTAAAGATGATAATTTTAGAGTTAGAAGTGCTGATAGGATATTAAGAGAAGGAGTTATTCCTAGTTGTTCAGATTATGGTTTGTTGTTTAGGACATTTATGATAGCTCAAGGAATACCTACATCTATTTATGATGCGTTTCATGTTAATTATTTGTTTGGAAAAGAATTTCATGGCCGTGTTTTTTCTAGAGTCTTTAAAGGCAATAATGTTTTGATTATTAATCCTCAAAGAAAAAATGCGGTTTTGAGTACGTGTGATTTTGAGATTCTTCCTTACGTTCCTGTTTTTGAAAGCTTGGATTTTAAGGATTCGGGTATTGATTCTTATGAAAAAATGCATAAATTCAAAGAAGATAATATGTCTACTCTCCTTAAGGTTTACGAAAAGAATATGCACAAAAAATTTATTTACGATCTTAATATGTTTGATTCTTTAAGTTGAAATTCCTTGTATTAGTTGTGCAGCTATTATGCTGAATATTAAAGTGCATGCACCTGCTATTAACGTATAAATTATTGTGCTTTTTAGCATGTTTTTTCCTATTTCTTCTCTTTGACTTATTTCGTCTGCCCCATTTTCTATTCCGGAAACTATTATTGTTAGAATGTATGATATTTGCACTACGTACAAACCCACCACTGTTTGAAAAAAGAATGTGGGAACTCCGCCGCCTCCTAGCATATCAAATATTGATGAAGCATCAGCTAGTTGCCCTCCTGCGCCTGAATCAAATTGTTGTATTTTATCTGAAAGACTTCCTAATATTTGGGTTATCATGCTTGTTATTCCCACAACTATTCCTGCTATTGCAGGCGTTAGAAAACTTATTTGTGATTTCATACTGCTTACTATATCTGCCATTAAATCTTTTAGTCTTTCATCAACTCTATGCATTGACTTTATGTATTCTGCCACAGTCATTAATGCTTGGCTTGCAATCATAGGCCCTTTTTTACTGCTTTCTAAGAAGACTTTCATACTACTTTCTACTATTGAACTCGGATAATTTTTTAGTGCGCCTATTTTAGGATTAAATATGGCTTCTTCAACACCCATTCCTAGTTTTACTATTTTCACAGTTACTTCTTCGAAGAATTTACCTGACTGTGTTCCTTTCATCGTTTTTGCAACATTACTAAAAGCTATTTCAGCAGGTATTCCGTCTGCTAATCTGTTTCCTAACTGAAATAAAGCAGATGCAAACTCTAATTCTAGTTTTTTTGTTTTTTCTTGTATACCTGATAAGTTTCCACTTTTTAGTTTACTGTATAATCCCAATCCGAGTCCTAAAGATAAAGGTATTAACAAGCTTAACATACTAGCTCCTAAACCATATGGTCCTATGAGTACATCCACATTATTTATTGTTTGTTGTCTATAATCTATTAGTTTTATTAGTACTTCATCTGTATTTTCTACATCGTATTGGTTTACAGGCAGTATGCGTCCTTTAATTATTACTAAGTCATAATCAGGGTTGAGCGAGTGAATTAGTAAAGGAGATATTCCTATTAAAAACAATATTAAAAAGGTTCCTAGTGCTATAGTCATAGGTGTTAATTCTATTTTGTTATTTGAATCTTTTTTTTGATCTAATCTAATTATTACGTTTTGGGTTTTTGATGCTTCTTTTATGGTGCCCGCATCTATTCCTCCGTATCCTGAAGGCCTAGTAGACAGTATTTCTTTGCCCATATAATATACTAGTATTGGCAAAATTATGTTATATAGCATAAATAAATGATACCATTTTATCTCAGGCATAAATGATGTGGCTAAGGGAAGTATTACAAGTCCTAGTATCGGTAATATTATTCCTAGCATGTGCAGTGTTGTTATAGGACTTTTTAAGTCGTGCGTGAAATGCAACATTTTTTCATATGTCTCATCCAGTATAACTTTTAGTGATTTGTCTAAAGCGTCTTGTCTTCTTGATTCTGTGTTTTCATACAATGATGATTGTATTAAATGTGTGCTTTCTATGAATTCAGAGTTATATTTTCTCCAAGTTTCCATGTAGTTGTCTAGAGAATCTGTTACTGAATCGAATTTGTTTGTTTCAATATCCCAAATTACTTTTTTAAAATCTAAACTTAGCGGGGGGTTTAGATGTTCTGCGGCGAAATCTATTGCCAGTTCCAAATTAGGAGTGTGTCTCATGTATGTAACTATGTAAAATATGCTTAGAACCATTTGATTACTTGCTTTCATTCTCCAAGTGTTAGAAATTATGAATGGCAGTTTTGTTAGCGGTATAAATAATATAGCTGCAAGGATTAGTCCACTTAGCACAAAAAACATTATGTCTGTTGTTCCTGTTGTGTCAGTTAACATTATTATAAAACCTAAAAAGATCATTAATAAAATCATTAGTAATGATATTAACGCGGCAAAGCTTGTTGTTCCAGTAGGGCTTATGTTTAGATGACTTACCTTTATTGCTTCTTCTATATCAGGTATTTTTTTTTTGTCTGGAGTCATAGGTATTGTTTTTTCTGAAAAATTGCATGCTTTTTCATATAATGTAAAATTTTTTGGCATGAATGTTTGTTTGAATTTTTCGTAGTCTGTTGTCGTAATTGGTTTAGCGTCTTCTATTTGATCTCCTAGTTCATTAGCTAATTTTTTTTTATATTTTTTTTTGAATTCTATATAATCAAGATCTTTTCGGTCCATTTAATTCTCCTTTTCTTCTGAGTTTATTCTTTTTAATTGTGTTTTTAACCATTCTTTGAATTCGGAGTATATCTTTTTTGAATCTAAGATTCCTGTTTCACTTTTTATTTTATCACTTATTCTGTGATATTGATCATTTGCGCTTATGTTAAATGGTGCTTCTAACAGCTCTAGTTTATTTTCTTTTTCTGCTGTTTTTACTATTAGTTCTTTTATGTTCGCTCTTAATTGTATATTGTCCCATATTGCGTCCCAATTGCCTGCCCAGTCTTTTACGTTTCCAGCTATTGCTTTTAGAAGTTCTGAATCTCCATTCAATAATTCATCTGTTGGCTCCAGTTCGTCTTTTTTTGAGTTATATCTCATTAAGTCTACGAATCCTTTTTCTCTTAAAGGATCGTCTTCCCAGTCTTTTCTTACTTCAGTTATTTGTGTAACTCTTCTCCATTTATGTAATCCGTCTGCGCTTCTTATTGGATTTGCTACTATTATTAAGTCTGTTGCTTTAAAGCTTGTTTTTGGAACTTTTAGATCATTGACAACTCTATCATACACACCGTATGGGCTATCCCCGTGTATTGTTCCCGCCACTACATTTGCCAGTGCACCTACTCGCATAGCTTCATAGAGTGCTTGTGCTTCTGTGCTTCTTACTTCTCCAACTATTAAAGCGCTGTCTCCTAATCTTAGAGTCGTTCTTATTCCTGCGTCTGCACTTACTTCCGAAGTTCCGCTACTTAGTGCTGATGCTACTTTCATGCTTTGAATATTGTATTCTAGTTTTCTTAGTTGTGTTCCTGGAAGTTCCAATGTATCTTCAATTGTTATTATCCTATATTTTCTCATTATTTCTACCATTACTGCGCCTAATAGTGATGATTTTCCTGCGCTTCTTGTTCCGGCTACTAGCATAGTTCTATTTCCATCTATTAAAAAGCTCATTAATCCTGCGGCTAGAGGCGTTATCATTTTGTTTTTTATGAATAATGTCAAAGTCCAAGGTTTATCTCTGTGTCTTCTAAATGCGTATGCAATACCTGTGGGATTTAGTGGTTTTGAAATTACTCCGACTCTTGCTTTTGCTACATTTGGTATTTCTATATCAGTATCCAGTATAGGATTTGCCTCGTCTAATGGTCTTCCAGATAATAATCTTAATTTTGATGCCCAGCTCTCTGCGTCATTTATACTCGGGATTATATTCGTTTTGCACTCATTGAATTTTCCGTGCACTAAAAATATGGGCGTTTCTCCTGTAGGGCTGTTCACCGTTATATCTTGCACATACTCGTCTTCTAATAGCACCTCTATCAGTCCGAATCCGACTGTATATCTTATCAATATTTTTGTGAGTTCGTTTAGTTCTTGTTGTGTTATTTTGATTTTTTTGCTTGTTATTAGTTCTTGTAATAAGTCACTACCAACGTTTTGGAATACTTCACGCATTCTTTCAGGATTCACGAAATCTTGTTCTTCTGGTTGATGTTCAGACAGTATTTTTCTTGCAAGATCTAGCACTTCGTATTTTTCTTCACTTAGTTTAAATTCTGGCGGCGTTATATGATATAAATATTGTATGTTGTCTGGTATTTTGAATATGATTACTTCTGTATCTCCTATGTTATAGTTCATCACTTCTTCGGCGTCTTTAGGATATGTAGCCATTATTTTTGTAAACATAAAATCTGGTTTTATATCCGGCATGAATATTTTTCTGTATATTTCTCTTGATCCTATTTTATATCCTGCAGTATATGGTATTGCTATTTGTATTAGATGGGTATTTTCTATTGTTTTTAGTAGGTAGTTTAGTAATGAAATGTAATTTTTTCTTGCTACGTAAAATTTTTGGTCAAATTCTTTATCTAATTCTATCTTTTCTCTTCTTAGAATTCTTGTTAGTTCTATGTATGTTCCTATTGGGTCTTTTAATAGTTGATTGAATATTAGGTTGTGTGTTTCATTATATCTTCTTGTCAATTCATATTTTGCATCTTCGCCTGATAAGTTGTTTAGGTTTTGATATGAGAATATTTCTTTGTTTTGTATCAAATTTTTTTGTATTTTTACTAGTTCTTGTAATAGTTTTATTTGATCGTAATCGTATTGATAGTCATGTTTTTGTGTAAATACTATTTTTGTTACGCTTGGGTTTGTTTGTAGTAATTCACAGGTTTTTGCCATGCACAGCGCATCATCTTCTATGCTTGGAACTCTTGGGACTTTTTCGTAGTTTATGTAAAGCACGTTATCTGCTCCTTCTTTTTCTACTTTAAAGTCCTTGAAGAATCCTTCCCCTCTTTTTTGGATCGTCATATTTCCTCTCTATTTTGTTTCTTTTTTAGATATATTTTTTCTTTGTTATTATTTAAATGTTTGGTGTTTGGCTTTTTTTAAATGAAAATATTTAAGTAGTCTTTGTTCTTATTTACTTTTTGTTAAGAGGTGTATAATGGTTTCGCAAGATTTTGGGTCTTCTTTTTATTCACATAATGGTGCTTCTCAAAGCAGTTCTACGCCTTTCTCTTCTAAGAATTCTGAATTAAATAGTATTAGCAAGACTTTATCAGATATTAGTAGCAGTCTTAGGATTATTGAAGATAAATATTATAATTTGAGAAAAAAAGTTCAAATTACAGATCAAACGATTTTAGATACTCAAAGAACTTTTTATAAAGAAAAACATCTTATTAATGATGATTTAGTGGAATTGAAAACTAAAGTTGCGGATTTAAATGAACAAATTGGTTTAATGCGTATGGAAATTGCTCAAGCGGTTAAACAAAGAGATTTTAAAGTTTTAGAGAAATATCTTGATATGTGGAATCCTATGTCTTTTGTTACTAGAAAAGAATTGAATACTTGGTTAGATGAGGATTCTAAATAATTCTTAAGACGTACCTTTAAAAAAAAAAAAATTGATGTTGAGCTTGAAATAGTACACATTTGAAAAAGATAAATTATATAAATATTTGTTCTTACAATTAATTCATGAGGGGTGGACGAATAAGTTTGTTGTTTGGTTTCTTGTTTTTTATACTTCTATTAATTTTGACTGTTAGTGCGCAGGTTCCGCAGGAGGAAATTGAGCTGAGTTTGGGTTTGCTTAGTCGTAGTAAAGGCACGATGGATTGTTATGTTCATAATTTGTTGGAGCGTGGCGTTTCCTGTCTTTCTGGTTTTGATGTTAGTTGGGATTTGCAGCTTTCGGGCCATTTTAATCAGGAGCCTGGTCATGGTTTTTATTTGTGCTGCTCTTCTCAGGGCAGGGATGCTGCGGAGGTTTATGGTTTGAATTCTGTGGATTTTTTTGTTGCTAAAACAGGTCACGTATGGAATTACAGTCAAGGCA
>JAIPHP010000011.1 GCA_021735165.1 Candidatus Woesearchaeota archaeon | reverse complement strand
CAACTAATGCAGGACCTGGGAATTTAGGGCCTCATATACAATTAGCCGATATAAGTTCAGGTTCAAATAATTATATAGACTTCAATAATGATGGTAATTTCCTAATGAGAATTAGAGGAGACGGCAACGTAGGCATCGGAACGACGGACCCGTCATACAAACTAGACGTCCAAGGAAACGTCAACGCCTACCAGTTGTTAATTAATGGCTCGGAGGTCGCGACAACAACTGGAGCAAACGTAACGTCAAGCGGGTCGGCTAATTACATTCCAAAATTCACGTCGGATTCAAATATAGGCGATTCAGTGATTTATCAGGACGGAAATAACGTAGGCATCGGGACAACGAGTCCAGGAAGTAAACTAAATGTCTATGATTCTTCAAGTGATGTGCAAATAAGAGTGGGGAAGAGTGATGGGACAATAAATCCTACTATTCGTTGGTCTGGAGATTTTGAAGGAGTAAACAATGAACATGCAGATATACAACTAGACGCAGAAAATAATGTGTTTAATATTTTTGCACCAAATAATGGGGCACCTGATATAAAAGCGATTTCAATAATAGAAAGTGGCAACGTAGGCATCGGGACGACGAGTCCGTCAGCGAAATTACACGTGAACGGCTCGGCGGTCATAAACGGGACGTTAATTGGACTTTCAAACGCGACGGAATTGACTGGGGCGGTAACGTTATCGCAACTTCAGGCGGTAAATGCGACTGCAAATATTGCTGAAACAGACCCTTATTGGACAGAAAATTCGACATTAGTTCCATATTTAGCGTCGGCAAACACTTTTACAAATAATAATATTTTCAACACTAATTTAACAGTTGACGGAACGACGTTTTTTGTCAATTCAAATACGAACAACGTCGGCATCGGCACGACGAGTCCGAATGCGAAACTTGAAGTGGCTGGAGGAATAAGAATGAATACGACTGCGAGTAAACCTACTTGTGATTCTAGTACTAGGGGCACGTTGTGGTTTGATCAGGAAGCTTCTGGAACAGAAGACATTATGTATGCTTGCATGAGAAATTCAGGTGGAACATATAATTGGGCAATGGTAGCAAGAGGTGGATAAATATGGAGGAAAATAGAATGAAGAATGAAAATAAAATGAAAGAAAAAAAAACAGTGAAAAAAGAGGAAAGAAAAAAAACAACGAAGAAACAAAACGCAGAAAAAAATAATGTTTTCAAATGGTTAACTTTAATATTTGCAGTTTTGTTTTTAGCAACAGTAATATATGTGTTAATAGGTAATTACCAACAAGCAAAAATTCAGCAGCAACAAGCAATATATATAAGTGGCGCACAGCAGGGTAGTGAAGATACAATAATGTATTTGTTTGAGCAAGGCAGTAATTGTAATCCAACTCCTATAATAGTTCAAAATACTACGATGACAATGCTTCCTTTGGAATGTGTGTTTTTACAAGCAACGACTTGTGAACCGTATCCTTTAACATTTGGAAATGTTACTGTTAATATGATTGCAGCGGAGTGTTTGCAGCAGACAAATTAAAAAAATGAAGTATGAAGAACAGCTAAAATTAAGTGTAATTTTAATATTCTTAGCGTTAGCATTATTTCCAAGTTCTAGCGCTGATATTAGTTGTAATGTTCAAACTACTGCTAGTTGTTCTGATGACATACTTCTAACTTTGCAATCAGATTCCGGAGGAATAAATAATAGTCATGTAAATCATGCAAATCAAACACAATACGCAAATGCAATTTGTTGTTCAAGCACAACTCAAACAATAGGTGCTGAGTGCAATGAAAAAGCAGATGCTATGTTATATTTAGAGTCCCTAACAAATAGTCATGTACAAGATCCTGAAAACAATTCTTTAAGTCCCAGATATTCTCATTCTACTTGTGTGAATAGTTTAGGAACTTCTTATTGTACTTTAGCAGAATCAAATTGTCCTGCTGATTATGAATGTACAGCAAGCATTGCAAGTTCAGAAGGAAATAATTATACTAATGCGCACATTGGTGATTGTAATGCGTATAATTTAAAAGTATGTTGTTTTTTAAACAGTGTTCCTACACATGATCAACCAACACTTTCAAGTACGGATTCAAATACCACAAATGATAATTTAACAGTGGTTTATCAGAATCAAAACGATGCGGATTCGGATACAATAACTTGGACTTATGATTGGAGAAAAACAGATACAAAAAGAGAATTATTAGTTATGAATTTTGACGAAAAAATAACTAGCACGACATTGGGCGCAATAAATGATTACTCGATTTATAACAATCATGGAACTCTTGGTGGGGGAAATTCACAGTATGTTCCTAATTGGACTACGAACGGAAAAATAGGGGGCGCGTATGATTTTGATGGTGCTGATGATTACATAAATATTTCTCACTCATCTTCACTAAATTTGCAATCCGCAGTATCGCTATCTGTGTGGGTATATCCAGAAACAGATCAAGTAAATTTTGCAGGAATAATTGCAAAAGACGAATCAGGAAGTTTTGGACATTATTCATTAGCATATTCTAGTGGAAATGAAATAGTCAGATTCGGATTCGAAAATGGAGGCACACAATACGAAGTTGATACGCAAACTAATATACCTATAGAAGAATGGTCATTTATAACTGGAACTTTTGATGACGCAACAAATACATTAAGGATATATGTGGATGGAGAACTAAAAGAAGAAAATGCTTCAATCACGGCATCTTTGGAACCTAACACTAATGATGTGTTGATTGGAAGCAGAAACGCAGGAAGCACATACGAATTCAATGGGCTGATAGACGAACCAAAAATATATAATTATGCATTAACTCAGGAACAAATAAATGCTAGTTACTATGCAGGATTGAGAAGATACAGAAATAATTATGACGGAGAAAGCTTAACTCTTTTACACATGAGTTTTGATAGAAATATTTCTAATGAAAGTACAGGATCTATAAAAGATTATTCTGTAACTGGAACTTTTGGAACTCTTGGAGATGGAGACTATGATAAAATGCCAGAATGGATAGAAAATGCAAAATATGGTGGTGGTTACAAGTTTGATGGTGTAAATGATTATATATCTGTACCTCAAAACATAATAGGAAGATTAAATGGTTCGCAAACATTCATATTGTGGTATAAACAACATCCTGATAATGTTACTAATTGGCAAACGGTTTTAGGAGGAAATAATTGGGCAGGAAATATAGATGTAGGTCATGCAATAGGGTTTTCAGTTACATCTAAAACAATTGGTTCTGATATATATTCAGGTGATCCTTATGGAACTCACAGAAGTTCGCTATCTTATAGTATGCCTTCAGATAATAATTGGCACTTTGTTGCAAGCGCATATAATGCCGAAACTAACACTCATTACTTAAGATTAGATAGTTCTTCGAAAACATCAAATCCAAATTTTTTGACTTATAATATTGACTGGTCAGGAACAGGTTTGGCAATAGGAAAAAAAGGAGGTTCAAACACTTATTGGTTTAACGGTTCATTAGATGAAGTGATGATTTTTGACAAGTACCTAAGCAATGAAGAAATACTTCAAATATATGCGGAAGGATATAACAAATTAGTTTCGCAAGAAACAACTTCAGGCGACAATTGGTCAGTTGCAGTAACTCCTAGTGATAAATATGATGAAGGAGTAACTTTAGTTTCCAATAGTTTATTAATAGAAAACACAGCTCCTCAAATGTTTTCTGTAAGAGTAGAACCAAGCACAAATGTGTTTACTAACAACACTTTGTTAGGTTTTTGCAATGCAACTGATGTTGATGAAGGTTCTATATTGCTTCATTATGTTTGGTACAGAAATGGAACTCAATATGCAACAGGAACTTCTTCTTTAGTAACGGAAGGAATTGAGCTAAACGTGGATAATATAACGAGCGGAGAAACGACAAAGCACGAAACATGGGTATTAGGTTGCAAAGCAGATGACGGAACCTTAAATAGTTCGTGGATGAACAGTTCAACAATAAATATATTAAATACTCCTCCAACAACTGTAAATTTAAGCAGGCCAACAAATAACGATTTGACATATACAAACAGAACTCCTTTTTATAACTGGACTCAATCATCAGATATAGATGGCGACGAATTAACATACGAGTTGCTAGTTGCAAGAAATGAATCATTCACGATAATAGTTGGAAATGAAACAGGGCTAACAAGCAATAATTATACCGAAATAAACGAACTAGATTTCGACACATATTACTGGAAAGTAAGATCTTATGATGGAGAAAATTACAGTGATTGGAGTGAAACTTGGAATTATACTTTAGTAAACAGTCTTATAATAACTATGACTAATAGTAACGTAGATTTTGGAACACTTGATGTTTCAAGCATAAGAAATACTTCTTTAGATTCACCTCTTCCATTTTCATTTAGAAACGATGGGAATGTAGAAGCAGATTTGAGAAACATAACAACTTCAGAAAGCTTATGGGAAACTGCTGATTTAGATACTGAGTATTGGCAAATAATGCCAAGAAGCACAGGAACATTTAATGAGTCTGGAAGCAAAGTTTACTGGAATAATATGTCTTTTGTAATAGACGACTTGATAAAGTTATTAGATTATCATCCAGAAAATAATACTGTAAATGCAGATATCCAAGTTAAAGTACCAACTTACGAATCACCAGGACAAAAACAAGCAACTCTAAATTTTACGTGGGGTGTATCTCAATGAAACGCGCCCTAATAATTACTTTGTTAATATTCATAATTTTCTCAAGTAATGCTTTAGCACTTGGTTTAGCACCTGCAACAAAAGAAATACTTGTAAAAGAGCAAAGCTACTCATTCCCAATAAAAATAATGAACAACCAAAACGAAGAGTTCATAGCTTTCATAAATGTAGAAGGAGAGCTATCCGAATACGTTTCATTAAGTGAAGAAACTATAATATTTACAAAAGACAAAGATTCTGAAATAATAAATGTGAATGTTGACTTGCCAAAAATAGAAACATTGCCACGAGGGAAAAATGTAGTAAACATTGTAATAATGCAAAAAATGCCGACAGGAAATCAACTGAGTGCAAATTTAGCAGTAAATTTCGACTTAATAATAACGGTTCCAAGCGAAGGACACTCTTTAGATATGAAATTTTACACAGCAAACTTCAAACAACACCAACAAAGTAACTTTTTAATAGAAGCTACAAATACAGGAACCGCAAATATAGTTAATTCAAAAGCAATAATAGAGATATATGATTTGGCAAATAACAAACTAGAAACTTTAACGTCTGAATCAAAAATGATAAGAAAAGGAGAAATGCATGCATATAATATGCCTTGGTCACCAGAACTAAATAATGGAGAATACAAAGCAACTGCAACCTTAATTTACGATGGACAATCAATGCAACAAACAAAAAGAATACATGTAGGAAGTCCATCCATAGACATAACAACAATAACGACTTATGATTTCTTATTAGGTGGTGTTGCGCACTTTGATTTGGTACTAAACAGTAACTGGGCAGAAAAAATAGAAAATGTATTTGCAGAAGTGGTCTTTATGAAACAAAACGAATTATTAGCAGCGACAAAAACACCTTCAGAAACACTAGAACCCTTAGGTAAAACAATTCTACCAGTATACTGGGACACAGAAAACCAAGCACCTGGCCTATATAAGATGATAATAAATCTTAATTATCTAGGAACGCAAAAATCACACACATATGATATTACCATGACAGAAGACGAATTAAATGTGTTGTTGCCTACAGGACAAGTATCAGGAAGCAAAAACAAAAAAGCGTCCTCATCTAGTAGTACAACGAGTTTATTAATAGTCTTGATACTGTTCCTAATAATTATGAATGCAATAATAATATACAAGTTCATGATAAAAAAGAAAAGAAAGTAATTACTAAAAAACAAACACAAAAAAAGAAAAATATATAAATGAAAACAGTCATGACTATTAATATTCAATAATATAGGAGGATAAAATGGGCAAAGAAAAGGATGTTTCGAAACAAACCGTAGTGGTCCTCGTATTCTTGGTTATTCTTGTATCGGTTCTGGGAACTTTCACAGTTTTGCAGGAAGCGAACAAAGTAGCACCATACGCAGAAATGCCACATTCGGAGACTACAGCGACTAGTAGTCGAGGCGTAGTAAAATTACACATAGGAGAACGAATACCGATAGAAGATTCAGTTAACGGAGAAGTTAGACTGAATATTGTAAATTAAAAATAAACCGTGGAGGAATAAAAAATGGATATATCAAATAGGGCATTAGCAATGTTTTTACTGGCTGCAATCGTAGTCTCACTAGGAGGAACAATAGTCAGTCTAAATAAATTAGATAGTGTGACAACAACAGGATACGCAACATCAGGATCAGGAGAAGTAAATCTGACAATAAATGAAACCTTAGCAATTGAAGTCGTAGATGGCTTAGTAGACTTCTTTGAATGTACAACAGGAGACACTGCAATTGTTATAACTTCTGATGCTAGTGGAGAAACAACAACTCACTGTTCTTTATTCACAGGTCCAGACAACATAACTGTAAGAAATAGCGGTAACACTGATGCGAATGTAACAATACAATTCAGCGATGTAGGAAATGGAACAACTTCATCAGGAGGATTCCTAGCAACAGAAAACGCTGAATCTGAAATAGCATACAAAATATCAAATGCAGGGGATGCTACTTACGGTGCTGGTTGTTCAGGAAACTCACAATCAACATTTGTGAATGCAACTCAAGCAGCAACCGAACTGCTTGCTTGTGAAAACTTAACAACAGGAGTGGATACTAGTATGTTTACAACGGATTTCCAAATAATAGTTCCAAGCAATGCACCACAAACAACACATTCAGTTACAGTAACGTATACTGCTACGGCTGCAGGGAACTAAAAATTTTTATTTTTTTATTTTCTTTTTATTTTTTTAACTAGAGGTGAAAACAGTGATTGTTAGATATTATTTTGGTATTATTTTTCTCTTACTTTTGATACCTAGCGTTTTATCTTTAGGAGTTACACCTCCAATAATAAGAGCATATTACGAACCATCTACAGGACTGAGTGGAGAATACTCTGTAAGTATAAGATCCTATTCTTCTCAAGAAACAAGTTTTGAAGTAATTATGAATGGAGAACTAGCGAAATATGTTATAATAGAAGATGAAAAAATAACTGTGCCTCCAAAAGGACTTACTGCAATAAACTTCTTAATAGACATACCTTCTTTTGCGGATTATGTGGGGCCTCACGAAGTACAAATAGGTGCAAGAGAATTTATTCCAGAAAACCAAGGATTGATAGCTGTAAGAACAGCAGTAAAATCAAGATTCATAGTTGACTTTCCATATCAAGGAGAATACTTAGAAATAAAAGGATTTTCTATTGAAAATGTAAATAAAAACCAAGACACAACAATGAACATAAACATTTTATCAAGAGGTCTAGATGTTACAAATTACGAGACAGAAGTTAAAATATTAGATAATAATTACGAAAAAATATATGAAAAAACATGGCCAAAAAAAAGAATAGGTCCAAAACAAACAGATGAAATACAAGAAACAATATCTACAAAAACATGGATTCCAGGAAAATACTATGCAAATCTTAAAGTAAAATACTCGGATATGATTAGAGAAAAAAACATTACCTTTAGAATAGGAGAAGAATCCATAATTTTACTAGACTATGACCCAAAGAATGTTACTGAGGGAGAACTCTTAAACCTAAGAATGGAATTTGAAAACTTATGGAAAGGAAGATTTGAAAATGTATATGCAGAAATAAACTTAGAAGGAGTAAATGCAAGATCTCCTAGCTTCACAATAGAAGAATTAGGAAAAATAAATATAACTCAATTCGTAGACACAAAAAATCTAGAAAATGGAACATATGATGGAGAAATAGAAATATTTTTCTTAAACAAATCAGAAAAACACCCTATAATTATAGAGGTATTAAATCCTTACATTCCTAAAAAAATAAATTATACCTTAGTACTACTAACAATTGCAATAATAATATTAATACTAGTAATTTTATTACTAACGCTAAAAACAACAAAAAAGAAACACAAACATAAACACAGAAAATGAACAAAACAAATAAAATATTACTTGGAGCATCGATAATTATAATTTTATGCTTACTACTTATAATAATTACGACGAGTTCACTTTCAAACAAAATACATTCCACAAACGAAATAAGAGCCAACATGATAATCGGAACTGACGTAGGAATAAATTTAGATTCTGACAAACTGTATTTTGGAACATTACTACCTAATGGTCGCGCAAAAAGAAACATGCACATAGCAAACGCACAAGATAAATACGTTTACATATCCTGGTCAGGCCAAAAAGACGGATGGCTAAAAACTTACGGAAACCCAATACAATCAAGTGTGAATGAATTCGACATAGAGATGCTTGCACAACCACAAAACAAATACTTCAAAGGAGAACACGAAGAAACAACATACATAACAATAACAAACAAAAAACTATCATTCTTAGAAGAACTATTTCTCAAAGGAACTCTAGTATCAACAAACACAATGCAAGAAGAAAAACCAAAAGTTGCAATAACAATAAACGATTCAATAAATACAACTCAAAATGACACAGATACTGAGTAAAAACACCCATTTAAAAGAAAAATTCCAAATTTAACAGCAACCTTTAAATATAAATAAGAGGATTTACCTGATATGAGAAAACTATTAATGTGGTTGGTAATAGCTCTATTCCTAACATCAATATTTCAAGCAACATTCTTAATATACACTACAAACAACATAGGATCTCCAAATTTTATAAAAGCAAAAGCAACAGGACAAGCACAACTAAATCTCTGCATAAATGCGCCTCCAATAATAGATACTTCTAATTGTTCTAATAACATAAATCAATCAACAACCATAGAAGATAACACTCAATATTGCCGTTTTTTAATAACAAATGATAATAATCAAACAAATGCAACTTGGGACTACGAACCAATAAATTATCCAGGAGTACTATTTGAAATAAATGACTCAGGTCACGTAACTATGTGGGGAAACCACACAGGCATAGGGACATATTCAACAGTAATACATTTTTTAGACACATCAGTTTGCACATCTTCAAATGTAACAAGAAACACAACTTATGAATTCACAATATGGCCGATAAATGACCCTCCCTACCTAATAACAAATATTCCCTCAATACAAATGCCTGCAGGAACAACATCATCCGTATTTTTCCTAAATAACTATTTTGGAGACTTAGAAGATACAACATTATCATATGAGGTTTCAGGAAATTCTGCTATAAGCATAAGTATAAACGAAAATACTTCAGAAGTATCCATTTTTAGTCCAAGCACCTTTTGTTCAACAGAAAATATATATTTTACAGCAATAGACTCCGGAAACCTAACAGCAGACTCAAACATTGTATCTGTAGAATCAATATGTGTACAAGAGTCAATTTCAACATCCAGTGGTGGTGGCGGTGGAAGCCGATGTATTCCTGAATGGCAATGCAGAGATTGGTCAAGATGCTTAATAAATGGAACAAGATACAGAGAATGTATAGATTTAAATGGTTGCGACGAGTATAACTTAAGAAGATTCTTCTGGGAAGAATGCGAATACGTGCCAACATGTTTTGACGGCATAAAAAATCAGAATGAAGAAGATGTAGACTGCGGTGGTCCTTGCCCAGCGTGCTTTGCAGAACCAACATGTTTTGACGGCATAAAAAACGGAGACGAAGAAGACATTGATTGCGGAGGTGCAACATGCAAAGCATGCCCAAAAATACCTGCAACTTGCTTTGATGGTATAAAAAATCAAAACGAAACGGGCATAGATTGTGGGGGAGAATGTGACCCTTGCAAAGAAATACAAATACCTTCTTCTATGGATGCACCAGATTCATCATTGGTAAGAATAGCTATGATTGTAGGTTTATCTTTAATATTTCTTGCAATGATATATTTAGTATTCAAAAAAGAAATAAATAATCTCATAGCAAAATTAGGTTGGCTATTTACAAGAAAACACAAAAAACAAATATTACTGGATGAAAAAGAAAAAACATCTTTACTTAAAGAATTAACAAACATAGAAAATAAATTGGCTCTTTCAAAAAAAGAGGAACTAAAAACAAACGAATCATTATCTTTAAACCTATTTAAAATAGCAAGAAAAGTATATTCAAAAGCACTAAATATGCAGCAAGAATTTGACAAAAAAGAATTAACAGAAAAACTAGAAAAAACAATACTTCTAAAAAATTTCGAAGAATCTCTAAAATCATACGCATATAAAATAATGTATTTAGAAACAAAATCCTTAAATCTGTCAAAAATACATTTTTCTTTATTAATAGAAGAATTAAGACTGATAATATTTGAAATAAGTAAAGTCAAATCTTCTGATTATACATTTAAAGCAAAAGAATTTCCTATAGAAGGATCTTCCTTAGAAATAATACTAAGATTATCTTTTGGCGCAATCATAGCACTACAATACGGAGAAATAGAAAAAGCAAAAAATAGGTATTTGAAGGCATGGAACCAATACGAATCATTAAAAACAAGCAAAAAAAGAATACTCTTTGCAGACTTGGAAAGACTATACAATCACATAAAATCAATAATTTCTTGGAACAAATAAAATATATTTACATTCGCATTTGCATATTTACAAGTATGAAACTAAAATATTCAAATTAAATCATCGGTTCTTATAAGCATATTTGTCAAAAAAAGTTCAATACAAATATTAGCAATAGCAAATCTAAAAAATAAGATGTTTGAGCGAACATCTAAAAAAATAAGTTTATGTCCTAAAAACCCCCAAAAAAAGAACTAACTCAAATAAGTTAACTAAGTAAGTTAAGCAAAATACGTAAACTTTATATACTAATTTAATAATTAAGATGGATATGCCAAATATCAACATACAAATACCTGAACAATTACACAAAAAACTAAAATACAAAGCACTAGAAAAAGACACAACTCTAAAAAATCTAATAATAGAATATTTAGGAAAATAAAAATGACAAACATAAACATACAAATAAAACCAGAACTTCACAAAAAGCTAAAATTTGAAGCACTAGAAAAAGACACAACTCTAAAAAACCTGATAATAGAAATCTTGGAGAAAAAAACAAAATGAAAACAAGAAACAAAACAACCACAATAATATATTTACTAGTGCTAATAATAATAACATACTCAACCCTGTCCCTAAACTTCACACAAAACCCTCAAATAAACTCAGGAACGGGAACTTCTTACACAACAGAAGACCTAATATGCAACTGGACATCATCGCCAGACACGACAAACACAATCATAAACTGGTACAACGGAACTCAACTGATATTAACAGAAAACCCAGCAACAAACCCAAGCACACTCAACTCCGCAAACACCACCAAAGGAGAAATCTGGCACTGCAACATAACAATACAAAACTCAACACACGAAACAAATCAATCAGCCTCAACAACAATAATAAACAGCCTGCCCCTAGTACCAACACTATATAATTCCACAAACCAAAACCAAGGAAGCACAATATTGGTATATGAAGACAACACATATGGCCTATTCATAAATTCAACAGACCCAGACAACGACCAAATAACCTACGCTCACGCTGGAACAATATGTGGAATAAGCACAACCTTTGACTACACAAACGGAAACTTTACTTGCACCCCAACTAACGATGACCTAACAAGCCCAGAAAGTCCATACAGCAAATTCATAAGCTTCTTTGCAGAAGACAACAGTCCAGGAGAAGGAGAATACTTAAGAGTAAATTTCACAGTAATACCTCAAAACGACCAAGCAAACTTTTCAACGCTGCCTTCCCCAATAATAACCATAAACGCAGACACAACTTGGGAATACACACTTATAGGAACAGACGAAGAAACAAACACACCATACAACTTCACACTAAGCTCGGACCTAAACAACGCATTTCCCAACTTAATAAACATACATAACACAAGCCAAACACAATCAAAAATAAACTTCTCAACACAAAACGGAGCACCAACAAACGCACACGTAGGAAACTGGACAATACAAATAAACATAACAGACAACTACGGATGGAACGCAACAGTGCCCCCTACAACATACACTTTTCAATTAATAATAAACAGAACAAACCACTACCCCGAAATAATCACTAACGCATCAATACAAAACGGAACACAAGGATTACTATACACAAACACATTATATGGAAACGATACAGACACAGAAAACAATCTAACATGGTCAATAACCCCTTTAACAAATGCAACACAACTATGCCAAAACAACTGGCCATGGACAATAGAAACAAAAAACAACTCAGCAATCAACTCAACAGCACTAATAAACATGACACTAAACAACACCCACATAGCATGCAGAACAGTAAATATAACCTTACAAGATGACGATTCAGGATCAACATCACAAATATACACTTTAAACCTAACGAATACAAACGACCCCCCCGAACTACATGAAGAAAGCGAATCAGGAAACATAACGCACCTAAACGTACACCTCTATTCAACAGTGCAATACAAAATAAACGCAACAGACATAGATTCATATACCTACGACGCAGAAAACACAGCAAATCTAACATATACTTCAAACGACACAACCTTCCTAACAATAAACAACGAAACAAACACAATAACGATAAATCCAACAAACGAATCATACGTAGGAAACTGGTCCTTTAACATAACTGTAACAGACAATGAATACAACTCATCAAGAATAATGAACATAACAGTAATAAACAACACAGCCCCAGAAATAACAATAAACCAAACAAACTATACATTCAACCAATCAGACACAATAGAAATATACTTTAACATACTAGAAAGAAATAACGAATCAATAAACATAACAATAGAAAGTCACACAGAATTCAACTCAACAATATATAATATTACAACAATAACAAACAACTACTCAAATTACATGAACAATCAGACATCATTAATAAACATGACTCAAACAACAAACAGATTAGCAAACGATCAAGTAGGGTTCCATAACATAACAATAAACACATACGACGAACTCAATTCATCAAGGCCAAATATAAGTACTGCAATAATAACTATGCAAATACTAAACGAAAACGATTACCCTATTTTTGACCAAAACAAAGACAACATATCAGATACATTAACAATGGGCACAATTGTAAAAAACATAATACACACAAAGAACATAAACGTAACGGACTACGACTTACTACTAAATTCAACATACGCAAACGAAACTCTGTCAATGACATACAACGAAACATCAGAAAACTTTGATCTAATAAACATAACAAAAACAGGACAAGACTCATTTGAATTAAAATTTAAAGCCAACACAACAGGAACGCAATGGTTAAATCTGATATTGACAGATTCAAATAATGCATCAACACAACAAAACATATCATTTACGGTACTAGATTCAAGTACGCCCCCAATAATTCACTATATAAAACCCTATTACAACGAAACGCTAAATGAAACACTAAATAACTTTACAAATGCAACAATATACCAAACAAAACATATGAATTTAACAATACCTGAAAATACGACTCTAATATATGATGCAATAATAGAAAATGATACAACAATACTTAATAACAACCTAACATATGCTTGGTACATCAACGGACAACTAAATAAAACAATAACAAACACGACGCAAAACACAAATACAAATCTAACAATAGAATACGATTTTTGGAGTTCTGGACTATACAATATTACGCTGATCGCGGAAGACATAAGATACTCCACAACAAATTTCACATGGCAAATAAATGTAACAAACATAAACAGACCACCGCAATACAACCACGATACACTAGAAGACTTATCTGTAAATTATTCTTCAGAATTCGTAAACTACATGAATTACAGAAATTTAACACAAAGATTCTACGATCCAGATGATGACATATTTCCACAAACACCAGATGGAAAAATACGTTCAGAAGACAATGAAACAAGCCAACTAACATACTCAGTGATGAATCCAGAACTATGTTCGCTAGCAACATTTTCATTCACACAAGACACTCTAAGAGTAACACCAACAGAAACAGGAAGTTGCGTGATAGTATTTAACGCTACAGATCCATACGGAGAATCTGTATTAAGCGATCAAGTAACAATGACAGTAATAGGCGCAACACCAGAGACAGGCACTAGTAGCGGAGCAAGTAGCGGAGGATCAAGAACAAATACTAGAGTAATAACAGTGCCTATAGAAGAAGAAGTAGAAACGCCAAAACCAATAAAAATAATAGCGCCTGCAAACGTAGATACATATGCAAACAAAACAATACACATACCTATAAAAATACTAAATACTTGGGAAGAAGAAATTAAAGGCGTTTATATAAATGCTTCAATGGCTCTACAAAATAACATAACGTACAAATTTGACAAAACATACTTTAACATAATAACTCCAGGGTCTCAAGTAGAAACAGACCTAAGCATAACAAACTATAGAACAGACGGACCATTTGAAATTACAATATATGCATCAGTACAAGAACCAAATTTTGTTGATTCCACAACAATACTAATAAACTCAATGGAACAAACAAATGAAGGAAAAGAAATAGAAGCAAAAGTAACATTTGCAAGAGACATGCTCTCAGAAAACCCTGAATGCAGAGAATTAACAGATCTTCTTGAAAGAGCAGACAGAGCATTAAAATCATTAGATTATGAGCAATCGCTAAATTTAGTTAACGGAGTGATAAATGGCTGTAAATTCTTAATAAATGAAGAAAAAATAATGAGGCGAGAAACTCCTAGTATTATAGATAAAAGCTTTGATTTCATAGGAACTAATGCTGAAAAACTAGTCATAGGATCAGGAGTTCTATTAATATTAACGATAGCATTCTATGTAGTTGCTGCATTTAGAAAAATAATAACGGAACAAAAGTAAAATTTTCTTTTCAATTTAAAATTAAAAAAATCATTTGACCTTTTCATATAATTTATTTACAGAATCAAAATACTTATCTTGCTCAGAAGCACTCAAACCATTATATTTTTCAAGAATTAATTTGTAAGACTCTAATAATTTTTTCTTATCTTTAAGCTTTTTAGCATCTTTTATCATAACAGATAAAGACTTATTATTGTTATTGTTGTTATTGTGAGAATTCTTAGCACTCTTTTTCTCTGACTTTTTAGTAGTAGCTTTACTAGTCCTTTTAACATTTTTCTTGTTTTTTATATTTTTACTCTTAACACTTAAATCCTTATCTTTTTTGTCTAATTCCTTATCTTTCTTGCTCAATTTTTTATTCTTCTTCGGAGTAGCAGTCCAATCGTCTTCTGGAATCTCATAATCTAAAACAGGATTCTTTTCTTTGTCTTTATCCAAAACTTTACGAACAACTCCCGTATTTAAAGTCGCATCATTTTCACGATTATCATAATCTTCATTAGTAGAAGGATCTTTATCTGCTTTTTTGTTATAAGAATTTATGTTTTCCTTTTTACTATCGTTATCTTTGAGAGAAAACTCTTTTTTAACTTTAACTTCAGAATCAGAAAAATAATTATCTTTAGTTCCTTCTAGTAAATTTTTTGAAGAATCTTTAACAGGTTTCTGTTTTTTTCCAAATAAAAACGCAAAAAAACTTTTAGAATTCTTTTTTTCATGAATAACTAAAGCATCAACGATGTGTTTCAATCTTTTCAAAAGCTCCTTAAGTTTATCCTGACCAAAAGGCTCTTCCTGATACTCAACCGCACGAATATCATCAATAAACAACAAAACATCTCGTTCAACAGAATCCTCTAAAAAAACTTTATTTAATTCTTCCTTTAACTCCAAACAAGTAAATTCATACCTAATTTCTAGCATCTCAGAAAAAAACTCCTTAAAAACAGAATAAACCTCGACATCAGTAATAAAATTCTTAGAAAGATAATAATCAATTTTCTTCTTAGTCAAATCAGCCAACATAAGCTTAGAAACTTTAGAGTTAGCCTTAACGTCTTCACCTCTTTCCCTTTCCATACAAATAATTCAACAAAGGCGATATTTAAACTTTTCCATAATAAAACAAAATAAATTGTTACCATTTGAAAATGGAACTATAATTTTTTAAACATCAACAGCCGATGAACAAATATGGTAGAATCACAAAAAATTTCTGAACAAAAATTAAAAGAAATAAAGAAAGAAATAGAACCATACCAAGAAAAACTTCAACTAATTAGAAAAGAAATATCAAAAATCTTTGTCGGCCAAGAAAAAATGGTTACCGCACTAATAGAAGCATTGCTCTCTGACGGACACGTACTCGTTGAAGGAATCCCTGGAGTTGGAAAAACACTCCTAATTAAAACACTAGCAAAAATATCAGGATGCAGTTTTTCAAGAATACAATTCACACCAGATTTATTACCTACAGATATATTAGGAATAACAACATACGAAGAAGGAAAAGGATTCTACACAGTAAAAGGACCTGTCTTTGCAAACTTTGTACTAGGAGATGAAATAAACAGAAGTCCTCCAAAAGTACAATCAGCACTTCTTGAAGCAATGCAGGAAAAACAAGTCACAATAGGAAAAGAAACATTCAAATTGCCAGACCCATTTTTTGTAATGGCCACACAAAACCCACTAGAACAAATAGGAACCTACAAACTTCCGGAAGCACAACTAGACAGATTCCTATACAAAATAGAAATGCTATACCCTGACAATGAAGAAGAAAGACAAATATTAAGAACAAATATGACTCTAAGAAAATTTGAAGACTTCGAACTAAACCCTCTAATGACTCCTGATGAAATATTAACTGCTCAAATGATAACAAAAAAAATACATACAGACAAAAAAATAGAAGAATACATAGTAAGACTAGTAGACTCTACAAGAAACCCAAAAAAATATAATATACAAAAAGGAAAATACATAGCATTTGGCGCTTCACCAAGAGCAAGCATAGCAATGTTTATAACAAGCAAAGCAAGAGCACTACTAGAAAATCAACCTCAAGTTACGCCGGACCACGTAAAAAAAATAGTCGCAAACGTCTTAAGACACAGAATTCTAATAAACTTCGAAGGACAAGCAGAAGACATAACTCCTGATGACATCATAGAAGAAATACTGCAAAAAGTAAGAATAGTATAAAAAAATGCCCATCAAAGAAATAAAATTAGACTTAGCCCCAGGACTAAAAAAACTAGAAGTAAATGCAAGAAGAGATGTACTATCAAGAACTTTAGAAGGGGAGTGGGCGACAGTATTCAAAGGACGAGGCATAGAATTTGCAGGATTTAGAAAATATGTTTATGGTGATGACGCATCACTTATAGATTGGAAAGCAAGCCTTAGAGCAAAAGAAACGCTAGTAAGAGAATTTGAAGACTACAAAAACTTTACAGTATTCTTTTTGTTTGATGTAAGCGATTCTATGCTTTTTACATCAACAGAAAAACTAAAATGTGAATACGCTGCAGAAATGATATACATATTAGCAGACGCAATAAACAAAGCAGGAGATGCAATAGGGCTTGCAATGTTTACAGATAAATTCATAAGTAGCGTATACCCCAATATAGGTGTGGAGGTACTAAAAAACATAGAAAGCAGTCTAATAAATCCAGAAAACTACGGAGGCAATCTAGACTTTGCAAAAGCAATGCTTATGACAAAAAATTTCGTTAATCAAAAAGCAGTAATCATAATAATATCTGATTTTCTCGGTTTTAAAAATGGATGGGATAGGTACATAAAAACAATGTCTGATAATTACGAAATGATAGGGCTTATGATAAAAGATCCAAGAGATAGAGAATTTCCAGAAACAGGAGGACAAGTACTACTAAAAAATCCTTATAATAATGAAAACATTTATGTAGACACAAAAAAATTTGCAAAACAATATAAGCAAAAAAACTTAGATCAAGAAAAATACGTATCAGACGTATTCAAAAAAAGCAAAGGAGATTTCCTACTATTAAAAACCAATGAAGATTATTTAGAGAAACTAACAACTTTTTTTAGAAGAAGAGGAAAAAGAGTAGAATAAAAATGTACTTACAATTTCAAAACCCTATATATTTATGGTTCTTAATAAGCATACCTTTATTCATTGTAACGCATTTTTGGTTTTTAAAATCAAGCAGAGCCAAAGCAATAAAATTTGCGAATTTTGAAGCATTAAAAAGAATATCAGGCCAAAAAATATTAACAAAAAATATGACTCATTTAGTTGTGAGAATACTAATAATGTTCGCACTTATAATGAGCGTAGCAGGTGCAACACTTTGGCATACAGGGCAAATAAATGAAGTTAATTTTGTAATCGCTATAGATTCAAGTGCAAGTATGACTTCGCAAGACATAAAACCCTCAAGATTCACAGCGTCAAAAGAATATGCGGAAATGTTCTTGGACGAACTAGACTCACAAGCAAATATAGGTTTAATAAGCTTTGCCGGAAGCACAGTAATAGAAATGCCCTTAACAGAAAAAAAATCAGATATAAAAGTAGCATTAAAAGGAATGCAAATCTCAGAAACAGGAGGTACAGATATACCTGGCGCAATAATAACTGCAACAAATCTATTTGCAACAGAATCTGATAAAGGAAAAACAGTAATACTTGTTTCTGACGGAGTAAATACTCTTGGAGCATTCATATCGGATTCAGTAAAACAAGCAATAAGATACGCAAAAGAAAATCAAGTGAAAATAAACACGATAGGACTGGGGACAAACACAGGGCCAATAGGGTATTTGCCAGAATATTACAATATAAGTAGCAATTATGATGCAGATATACTAAGAACCATAGCACAGGATACCGATGGATCTTATATTTATGTTACTAATACAGATGAACTAAAACAAGCATACGAAGAATATACAAAAAACACAAAAGAAGGATACATAAAAATAGACTTGTCATTTCTTGGACTATTAATAGCATTAGGACTATTATTTTTTGAATGGGGAATTGCAAATACTATATATAGAAGAGTGGTGTGAATTCTCAGTAAATATTTCCTGTATTTTGATATATTTATTGCGCGCCAGCGGAAGGGGTTTAATACAAATAAATGCTTCGCATTTATTGTACACAAAAGCTTTGCTTTTGTCGTACCCCGACCTGGACAAAAATCTTTGTTTCTGTGCATTTAGGTCGATAGCACGCAATCTGAACGCGTATAAACCTTTAGTTTATAGCGCACAGAAACACTATTGTGTTTCTCGCGAATCGCGATAAGCGACTGAGTCGTAATACTCCGTCCTGCTCAAAAATCTTTGATTTTTGGCATGCGAATAAAAACTTTGTTTTTATTGCACACAAAAATGTTCGTTCATTTTTGTTGTGCCAGAGACTTTGTTTCTGTGCATTTAGGGCGGAGATACACGAAGAAATCATTTTTGATTTCTGTGTGCAAGAAACTTTTAGTTTCTTAGCAGACTCGGAGCAGCGATTTTCATTATATTTTAGAGAGTTTTATTTTTCTATTAGTAAAAGACAAATATTTTGTGTGTTTCTTGACTTTTGCAATTAGTTAGCAAAAAACAACATAATTGCTTATGTCGCCAACTAAATTTTGGAAAACAATTTAAATACCAACCATTTTAAGTTCTGTATGTATTGGTTAATTCAATTATTTCAAAGCTATTATTTCGTATCATTTTTTATTGCATGGATACTAAGTTGTATAATAAAATCATTCACAAGAAGTCATCAAAAAGGAGGAAAATACAATTTCAGGTATGGATTTCAAAATGGCGGCATGCCTTCTTCACATAGCGCTTCAGTAACTAGTATAGTTGTAGCAATAGGATACGTTGATATGACTGCTTCGGGAGTTCTAAGTAGGTCTTTTTACGTCGCACTAGTATTGGCGTTAATAGTTGTTAGCGATGCTTTCGGTGTAAGAAAAAACATAGGTCAACAAGGGGATATGTTGAATCAACTTCTTAAAAAATATAGGAAAGATCCTATAAAAGTTGTATATGGCCACACATTTTTACAAGTTATTGCAGGAATGATATTGGGTGTGCTTGTTTCGTCTTTAATGTATTATGTTTTTTTCTGAATACTTTTTTAGTATATTTTTCTATATATTCTAAATGATTAATTTTCTATATGGTAATTAAATATTCTGATGTTCATACTAATACACGCCCTTTTTTTAGGGGTGTGTCCCAAGTCTTTCTTTTTCGTATTGCGGAGTATTGTTAGCTGCTTTGCAGTCTAAGTTTTTTACCGAGAAACACAGATCTTTAACGTGTTCCACGTTGTGTTTCTCTCAATTGAGCTCCAAGGCAATATAGATATTTGGGACACACCCCTTTTTTAGAGAAACTTATTTAAATGAACATTTTTTTCGAAGATTATCAAATAAAATCTATGCCCCTGTAGCATAGCGGCTATTGCGGCAGACTTGTAATCTGCAGGTCGGGAGTTCAATTCTCCCCAGGGGCTTTAATTTTCTAAAATATAGCTTAAAAAATCATAGAACAAATACTCTAGATCAATACCCAATATAATTTTTAATCATATCTCTTAGATTCACGCGTTTAGTTTTATCAACAACATCCTTTAAAACATTAAACTCAAAATTACCATTCCTAGGAGATATTTCAAAAACGCCCTGCTCCTTATACTTTTGCATAACATCATAATTACGAACTAATTTATTAGCTCTAGATAACGTATACCACTTATCATAAACTTTATCTTTTAATCTTTTTTCAACTTCCGTTTTTTTAAAATTTACAGACTTAAAAGCATTAAAAG
Source organism: Candidatus Woesearchaeota archaeon (assembly GCA_021735165.1). NCBI lineage: Archaea > Nanobdellati > Candidatus Woesearchaeota > Candidatus Woesearchaeota archaeon. The sequence continues at coordinate 22,997 of JAIPHP010000011.1, read as the reverse complement.
CATCATCAACCATGCCTAGGCCGCCCATCCAACTAATATACGTATAAAACAAAGTTGTTTCTTCTAAAGATCTGCCTGATAATTTACTATCTTGCTTAACATAATTCCAAAAACCCGCTTTATTTTCAAATACTTCATAAAGATATTCTGCAGCCAATATGGATTGTAATTTTTCATCAAACAAAACATAATATTCATTAATAACATCAGTTAAAGTAGAATCTTGAACAATGTTTTTAGTTAACTCATCAATTTGCGTTTTTATTTCGCCAGATTTCTGTAAATAATTTTCTTCATTTTTTAATATGATGTCTTTTATTTTTTTATTAGTCAATTCCAACTGGCTTTTAGCACTGCTAATTTCATTTTTTATATCTGAAAAATTCTGAGCGCTATGCTCCAAATTATACTCTACATTCTCAACTTTTGTTTTTAAATCCTCTTTTTGCTTTAACAAACTTACAAAATAAGCATATTCATTTTTAGAGAAAATGCTGTACTTATCGCTTAAACCACGATCTAAAATAGACGCTCTATTGTCTTCAGGAATTATTTCTGACATCAAGTCAGTATTCCTGTTTCTTACAATTGTCAAAGTCCTTATATCTAAATCTATCTTATTTAATTTTTTTATTTTATCCAAATTTTTTTCTATTCTATTAGCAAATGATTTTAAAGAAATATCTCCATAATTCTTATCCTCATATATGCTTTTTTTTATTAAATTCTGATAATGCGTGCCATTACTTTGATTTAATAATCTTAAAATTATATTTTCATACTCAGTTCCTCTACTAGAAAATTTTGCAACAAGATTTAACGCGGGCCTTGGTTGAAATTGACCTATACCCGTATCTAAATTATTTGCTCTTCCAATAGCAGTTTCATCAGATTTAGTCTCAGTTTCCCACAACGCCATTATTATATAATTGTCTAGCTCTTCAGGTTTAAATATTCCTGTAGGCATTAAAGATAAAACATAATTTTTCCTTATTTTAGTTATGTCTCTCATATCTTTTATTGGCAAATTAGAACCGCTTCTTTTCATCAATAATGATTTTTGAGAAGGACTGCTAATCTCAAATAATTCATATTCCTTTGAAGAAAAATTTTCTAATATTTTACTGATTGCTTCAGATGTTTTTTCAAACCTTGCTTCTTGATATGTTTTATTTAATCTAGAAGAATCCATAACAGCACTTCTTAACATAGTGTTTAACGTAGAATTAACACCATCATCAAGTTTTGTTGCTAATTCATTCAAATCTTGCTGATCGAGAAGAGATCTCAAATTCAAATTAAATTTTTTTTGCTTAATCAAAAAAGTATCTAAATAATTTTGATCTACAAAAGTTTCAAATAAGAAATTACTTCTTTCAGGTCCGCTTATGCTCAAACCCATCCTTTTAAATGCTTTAACATTTGTAGAATCAATCAAACTCTCTATCGTTTCTAAATCAGAAATATTAGAATTTCTCGTAAAAAAAGCATAGGTTGCTAGTATTGCCAAAAAAACTCTGGCGCCTGTCTTGAAATTTTGCTTATTCTTCAATCTCTTAATTTCATTTTCTACAGATTCTCTTGTCTGCTCTTCCAGCAATGATTCCTTAAGAGGCATTTTCAATCACTACTTCTTAACTCTTTTCAACTCATAACCTAAATTATTCAGAAGTTTTCCTACTTTATATTCTATTATTGCTTTGCTATTCCTGGTTTGTACAACATCATATATTGTCTGTAAAACACTTTGAACATTATTAAACGCAGAATTTGTTTCTTCAAGCAACTCAAGTTTTCTATCGGCAATACCCTTAACTTTATCAATTATAGAATAAAATTTATTTTCACAACTAGTCAAATTTTCTGGTATGACTTCTTCAATATTTTGATCTAATTTATTAATATAATTTGTCGTTGCTTCAATTAGGTCTTTAGCAGCTAAATTTGCGTGCACAACATCTGTTTCAAGCAGCTCACTAGTGTTTTTTTGCGCCTTAAACTCTTCAAATCTTTCAAAAATATTACTTTTCCAACTAGCAAGTTGAGTTTTATAAAGAGTTCCTTGCTTGTCCGGATCACTTTTTAAAATAAAATACGCAAGCTTTTTTGTTTGTTTTTCCATATCATTTTCAAATAACTCAGATTTCTCTTTTTCTGAATAATTAAAAAACTTATATAAATTAACAACTTGTCTTTTTATTTCATGCAAATTAGCAAAATAACTATATGGTTCTAAAGAGCTTCCTTTTTGCTCCATAACTTTCCTTATTGTTTCAGTTTTTTCTTTTATAGAAACGAAATGTTTTTCCTTATCTTCACTCATTTTCGTTCTTAAATAATCTCTTATATTCACAACTCTGAAACAAAATTCTTGAGCGTTACCAATATCTTTTCTTGAATACTCATCAATAATCTCGTTCATATTCTTTTCATTCAAATCACTATACCCTATTTCAACTCTGACTCTATTTATTTCATAAATCATAGAATCATCAATAGAATAAAATATGTCTTCGCTGTATGCCTCCTTAAGAAGAGTGTGCGCTTCTCTTAAAAATATTTTTTTTATCTCCGCAGTATTTATCTTTTCCTGAGACTCTGATTCTTCAATCTCTTTTATTTTTCCTGATATTCTTTGATATTCATTCCACGCATCCTTTTTTTCATCTACATTAAAACCTAAATTGTAATTTATTTTCTCCACAAGCTTATCAAACGAATAAGTTTTATCAACAAATCTTTTTATGATGTTGAATTTATTAGTTTCACTAACAAGATCTTCTAAATTTTTCTCAATAAATTCCGGAGTAAAATATTTTGTTTTAAGAAAAGGAAATTTTTTAATCTTCAATATTGTTTCAGCAACATAATTTATTTCTTCCTTAAAACTTGCTAGCTCAGGTTTATAATTTTCTTTATTTTCAAATTGATTGGAAATACTCTCAAAAATGTTTATTTTCTCGTTGTACTGAGAAAAAATATCTTCTTTAAAACTATAAACCTTTTCTTCAATTTCTTGGGATTTTTCACTTAAAGAAATTCCTATGTCTATATTTCTGCGAATAAAATCTGTATTTTTTATTATTTCAGGCAACAATTTCACAAATTGCATTGTTGAATATAAATCTTCATTTTTTAATTCCTCGTAAAGTGGTATTGATTCCTGAGATTGTTTTTCCCTCTTTATCGATTTCAATATATAATTGTCATCAACGCTATGAGTTTGGGTTTGAAAAAACTCTGAAAAATTTAACAAAGTCTTACTTCTTTGTTTTTTTTCAATGCTCTCTTTTAAATTCTCAATTCCAGAAACTGGAAGAAAACTTTCTATTATGTAATTAAGCAATTTTTGAGGTTGAGGCTGAACAACATTTTTATCTTTAAAAAAATCTAATAAATTTTCTAAATAAAGCCCGATAATTTTATTAATATTAAATCCTTTTTTTAATTTTACAAGTTTTTTTGTAGGTTTATTCATACTATTTTTAAGAAAATAAAACTTATCTCCTCTAATGATATCATCTGATAATTCACAAATAACGTTTGACATTTCATAAGTTGCAGTTTTATTTGGCAAATGTTTAAATGAATAATCTTCATTATATGCTTTAGGAGCTAACAGAATTTGCTTTTTCACATTTTTCTTCAAAATCTTTCCTTCTACGATATCTGAATATTTAACTTTAACAAGAATTTTTTCATTATCTTCAGAAGGCGTATTTCCTGTAATTACTTCAGTGTTTAGTTTCAAATCATCTTCCGTACTTACAAAAACAGCACTTTTGCCAATTTTTTCATTTTCATCAGTATAATATAAAGGTGAACCTATAACTAACAAATCTTCTAAATTTTTTTTAATAGTACCTTCCAGTTCTAACACCTTAGGGTCTGTAAGTTAATAGTAATATATAAATGTTCCTCTAGTAACCCCTCGATAGTCATAACTAAACGCTAAATTTATAAATATAAGCGTACTTATTTAAAAAATTAGGGGAATATAAACAAGATGTCAAAAGAAAAAAATGATCTTGAATGGGTAGGTCAAGAATATAGTGCTGCAGGTTTAGATACTGCAAATATAAATGAACTGTTTTCCAATCTTCAAGAAAAAATAGAAAACTTCTTAGATTTTATGAGACCTCTAAATAATTTTCCAATACAAGAATTTGAAAAACTAAACGAAGTGCATTATTTGATAAGTGAAGAAAAAAGACCTTATAAAATATCTGCTGCAAACGAAAGATTAAGACTAAATAGAGAACAAAGAATTAAAGAAGAGGAACTTTTAGGGAAAGTTAACTCTTTTATGAAAACACCAGAATTCGGAGATTCTATAACCTACATTAAAACATTCGCAGAAAAATATGATTCCCTAAAAAATACGATAAATGCCACACTAAAAAATGTAAAAACAATAATAACTGATGTTGATAACTACTCTAAATCAGAACTAGAAAAACTAGAAAAGCTCCAAAAAAATCTAAACCTAACCCAAGAAGAAATAATGTTAGCAATACAAAAAGGAACAAAAGAAACAATATCGAACATATCTGAAATAATAGACTCCTATTCAAAAAACATAGAAATAAAAGATGCTGACTTAAATACATTAAAACAAGAATTCGACTCGATAAAAAAAGAGAATGAAAATTTGCAAATTATATTAGATAAAAAAGACAAAAATTATGATGACCTAAAAAAAGAAGCGAATCTTGAGAGAACAATAAACAATTACAATCTGAAAAAAGAATTAGAATTAAAAGGAATTAACGAAATAAAAATTTATGATGTTGCAACTCAAAGAATAAAAGAAAAAAACGCGGAAAATTTTGACACAGAAATACTTCTTCCAATAACAGAATTCATAAAAAAATCTCCTGAAGAAACAAATTGTTATTTTGACTTTTTCGCGTTTAAAAAAGAAAAGAAACTAACATTCTTAGACGAAACATATGATGACGAAGAATATTCAAGAGAATTCAACAAAAACATAAACGATTTAGAACTAACAATGGCCATATTAATCTCAAAAAACCCGGCATATGAAATACCGATAAGCGCAGAAAAAACATTCTCCTCCAAATCAATAAATTCTATAACTTTAAATCTGTACAAAGACCAAGAACTAGACTTCAATTTTTCAAAAACATCTCCTTTAGAACTAAAAGAGTTTGACGATCTAAGATCTGGTTTAACAGTTTTTAATTACATACTAAAACTATTCAAAAGAAATGAAGAAACAAAAGACGAAAAAACAAAATTAAACATAGACTATGAAATATTTAAAAGCATAGCTCTGACAAAAATAACGCACAGAAACAATCAGCAATCATACTTAACTCTGTTTTCGACAGAAAATACAAGTTATTCAAAAGTTGATGGAATACAAATAGGTTCAGGAATAAAAATAATGCAATAAAGGTGAATGAATGGCAAGGCCACAAGATTGGGGAAGAAAAAAATCAGACGAAAAAGAACAAAACCAAAAAGATAAAGACATTCAACCTAAAGAGAAAAATAATAAAAAAACAAAAAAAGAAACAAAAAAAGAAACAACTAAAGAAATTAAAGAAACAACTAAAGAAGAAAAAACAGAGGCTATTCCGCCTAGTAATGAACAAAACATCAACACTCTTGTTGAGCATACAGTTGAAAACACATACAGTTTTATCAAACTCTCTGAGCACACTACTAAAATAGCAAGCAATTTTGTTGAACTCCCCAATAATTATAATAAAACACCAAATATTTCCGAAATAATTAATGATGCTGCTGTGAGTAACACGCAAAATAATAAATTTGATGATGCTGCAAAAAAAGAAAATACTTATAAAACCAAACCACAAAATAAAAATGAGACTGGTCAACAAGATCCAATAAACATAGACGATGAAATAAAAAGAAAAATAAAAAACGATCGAACAATTTCGGACTTAGCAAAAACAGAAGCTCAAAAATTAGAACAAAATGAAAACAAAGAATTTACATCATCAATATATACAGAAAAAGAAATAAATAATGGAAATGAAACAAATAAAAATGGAATGAGTGAAGAAAAAATGGATGAAAAGAGAAAAAGTCTTAAAGAACTTCTAGAAACAATAAAAGATTACGCCGCCAAAACATGGGATGTATCAAAAGTTGTTACAGATTCCGTGTTTGAAGGAGCTCTTACTATAAATGATTACGTTAAAGACCTAAATGATCAAAAACTCAGAGTTGAAAAAACAATAAATAAAGAAGTAAACCAAATAATTGAAGATTACAATTTTGGAAAAATAAATTTCAAACAAGCTATAAAAACGGGCTATGAATTAATAGATGAAAAAGATATATTTGTTCGCGAAACAAATAACACTAAGGTCCTTTTAAACCAAATATATTTTTCTGCTAAAAAGAAAATAAAAAACATATTAGGAATCAAAACAAAAGAAACAAACTTAGAAGAAAAAATAATTCTTTTAGAAGAAAACTACAAAAAACAAGAAAGCGAAGAAAGCAAAGAACAGAATGCCGAAATGACTGAAGATACAAACACTAAGGACAAAAAAGAAGAAACAAATACAAAATCAAAAACATCAGAACAAAACGAACCACAATATAATAAAAAAACAGAAAACGCAGAAAAAACAAAACCATCTTGGATAAGAAAAAAATACGAAGCAGCAAAAAAACATTTGGATGAAAACTACAAAGGAATAACCACTGGAATGTTCCTTGCAGGTTCATTAATGCTCGGTGGCCAAATGATAAGAACTTGTATAGATGATTCAACAATATATGTAACGGAAAAAAATCAAGAATCAAAGACAGAAATAACAATGATGCCTATAAAAATAAACGAAAAATTTATGATAGGTGACAAAAAAAACAAAATGGAAATAAAAAATTTCAAAGAATACACTCAAGAAGATCTTGAAAAAATAGCAAAAAAAAGAGGGTTGACAGGAATATACGAAGAACTAACAGAAAAACAGACTAAACCTGAGGACTATTTAAAAGAAGGAAATATAAATTATGTGGCAGGGCTTGCAGGAATAAATCTTCAAGAAGAAAAACCTACGCTTGAAAACAAAATAAACAAAAAATATCAAAACAACGGAATAAATGATATAGTAACTAAAGAAGATATAACAAAACTAAAAGAAAACCTAAATAAAAAATATGAACAACACCAACAAAAAATAAGACAAACTACAAAAGAAATAGTTAAAAAAATGAGTAAAATAGGATCGCCTACATACCAAACAAAAAAATCAAATACTAAAGAAACAAAAATAACAAAAAAACTCGAAGGAGACAAAGCCTACGAAAGTGCATTCCAAGAACCAAAAACACCAGAACAAATATATTCAAATAAGGATTCAGACCCTATAACAAAACCAGAAAACACAAGGGGAACTGAAAAAATCAAGTATGCGAAAACAACAAAACAGATACCAGAATACAAACAAAAAAATGAATTTTCAAAACAAAAAGAAAACTACCTTGGAAATAACAGTGAACAGATAAAACTAACAAAAAAATATTACGAATCATTAAACAAAGAGGAAAAAACAGACCTAATAAAAGTTATAGCAGAAACATATCTTAACAACACATTACAAGAAACTCATAAAAAATTATCAGAAAACAACATAAAAACAAATAACTACCAAATATACTCTTTATTCAACAGAGAACTGGGAAATAAAAACTTTAGAAAAACAAAAAAAGAAGACTCAAAAGAATGGTTGACTTCTTTGACACAATATAAAAATACAGGACAAGGATTGTCAGAAAAATTAAGCTAGAAAAACATTTTTTTAAATACTTAATTTTTCGTTGTTCAATAGAATGTTTATTATTGCGCGCTAGCGGAGGGGTTTAATACAAATAAATGCTTCACATTTATTGTACACAAAAGCTTTGATTTAGTCGTACTCCGTCCTGCTCAAAAATCTTTGATTTTTGGCATGCGAATAAAAACTTTGTTTTTATTGTACGCAAAAATGTTCGTTCATTTTTGTTGTGCCAGAAACTTTGTTTCTGCGCATTTAGGGTGGAAATTCGCGAAGAAATCAGTTTTGATTTCTGTGTGCAAGAAACTTTTAGTTTCTTAGCAGACTCGGAGCAGCTATTTTCATTATACAATAAAAAAATTCAATGAAATGAAATTCAATGAATCAAAAAAACATATAAATGATTTAATACTCATTTACATCTATGGACAGATCGCATATGAAGATCGAGGATGAATCAATAGAAAAAGTATTATCAAAAATAGGTGAATCACTAGAATCAAAACAACTTTTTAACAACGGCTTTAATAATCAGGTTTACTTTATAAAAACAAAATCAGGAAAAGAATTAGTCCTTCGGCTGACAAATCCATTAGAAAAATGGAAAACATACAAAACACTTAATGAAGTTGAAGCAATTAACTTCTTAAGTGAAAAAACAAACATTCCTGTGCCTCAAATACTTGATTATTCTATTGATAAAGAACTAGTTGGTTTTGAATATATTCTTATGAATAAAATAGAAGGTGAACCTTTATCAGAAAAATATGAATCATACAGCAAAGAAGACAGAACTCATGTTTTACAACAAATAGCAGATTTCTATGTACAGATTAAACAATTCGAATTCGATAAAATAGGATGGTTTGGAAAAAACATGGTAATTTCTAAAGTGGGCGATATAGAATCAGGTCCATTCAACGATTTTGATGAATATATGTTTGCAGAAATTACATATCTTCTTAATCAAGCCAATAAAAGAGAGGATTTGAAAGAATATGTAAAAAAATCAAAGGATTTCTTAAAAAATCTCCTTTCTAAAAAATCTTATAATCCTAAAATGGTTTTCACATCTAATGATTTAATGCTTAAAAATTTCTTAGTTGAAAAAAACAAAGTGGTTGGTCTTCTAGACTTAGAATGGGCAGGTTCATACCCGGAATATAATGATTTAATGAATATTGTTGGTGATTTCAAATTTGAAAAATATAAAAAAGAAAAAGAAGAATTTTTCAAGATTCTAAAGAAAAATGGTCTGGAAACAGAAGTTTCTGAGCCATTTAAATCAATTTACGAACTGAAAGGGACTCTAACTGGCCTGTTATATTATAGTGATTGGTTTGATGATGAACTTGAAGCAGAAAAATATTATAAAATAAAAATAACTGATCTCAAATCTTTGTTTAATTAATTGCAATTCCACAACATTTAAATATCAGAATATTGTACAAATATACAATATTCACAAAATTGTGAAAATAGAAAATGTTTGATGGTGTAAATGGAAAAAACAGAACAAGAAACAGGATTCAAAAAAGAACTCTTAATACTATTTGAAAAACTATTCAGAGACGTAGGATTAGACTCATTAAGCTCAAAACTAGTTTCTTACATATACCTGGAACCAAACGAAATAAGCATGGATGAATTAACAGAAATAACAGGTTACTCACTAAGCGCAGTAAGCACAAAACTAAAACCTCTAGAAAACATAGGTATGATAGAAAGAAGAAAAAAACCAGGAAGCAAAAAACTATACTTTTACATGGACAAAGACTTAATAAAATTAAACCAACAAAAAATAGAATTCGCAATAAACAAACAAATAATCCCCCTAAAAGAAGCACTGCCAATAATCCTAAATAACAACAAAAAATCAAAACTTCCTGAAAAAGAAAAACAAATACACGAAATAGCAGAAAACTACTTAACTCAAATAACAAAAATGGAAGGATTACTAAAAAAAGTATTAGAAGAACTAGAAAAGCTAAGACAATGAAAATGAAAAACAACAAAAATGGAGCATGCAAGAAAATCAAAGATTTTCTGCACACGGAAATGAAATCATTTCCTTTGTTTTTGAGCTTTCCATTTTTTGGTGAAACAAAATGAAAAACATAATAGAACTCAAAAATGTGTGGAAAACATACGATATGGGAGAAGTAAAAGTGCATGCACTAAGAGGACTAACTCTAGAAGTAGAAAAAGGAGAATTCCTTGCAGTAATGGGACCTTCTGGATCAGGAAAAAGTACTGCGATGAACATGATAGGATGCCTCGACGTACCAACAAAAGGAACCATACTATTAGATGGAAAAGACATAAGCAAAATGACAGAATCAGACCTAGCACAAATAAGAGGAAAAAAAATAGGATTTATATTTCAAAAATTCAACCTACTAACAAGCATGACTGCAAAAGAAAACGTAATGCTGCCCCTAACATTCCAAAACCTTACAAAAACAGAAAGAGAAAAATTAGCAGAAAAAGCACTAACAATGGTAGAACTGCAAGAAAGAATGAACCACACACCAAACGAACTATCAGGCGGACAACAACAAAGAGTAGCAATAGCAAGAGCACTGGCAAACACCCCAGATGTAATTCTTGCAGATGAACCAACAGGAGCACTAGATAGTAAAACAGGATCATCAGTATTGGATTTCCTAAGAGAACTACACGAAAAAAAAGGAACAACAATAGTTATGGTGACACACGATGACAAAGTAGCACATAACGCAGATAGAATAGTATACCTAAAAGACGGATTCATAGTCAAATCACTAGATGAAGACACAACAAAAATAATAGAAAAACAAATACCTGAAACCAACAAAAACTAAAAAATTTAAGGTTTCAGAAACAAATTTGGAGGATAAAAAATGAAAAAAACAACAATACTAATGGCGCTAATAGTAATATTAACTCTTGCAATGGCAACACAAACAAACGCAGCGAGCCCAGAAATAGAACTAACAATACAATCATACTCGCCAAGTCCCATAGAACCGGGAGATTCAGCGGAATTATGGATAAAAGCAGAAAACATAGGAACTGAAACTGCAAAAAAATTGCAAGTAGAATTCCTAGACAACTATCCTTTCAAACTAATATCAGAAAATGACAGAATCACAACAATAAACGAATTAGAAATGGGAAGAAGTTACATACTCAGATACAAAATACAAATAGATCCTGGAGCAATACAAGGCAGTAATAACATACAAATGAAATACTCCTATGACGGTCACCAAGAATATAGTGTAACAAAAAACCTGCCGCTCCTAATAAGAACTACAGATACCCCAATAACACTAAGCTATGTAAAACTAAACGATGAAACTATGCACCCAGGAGAAAAAAATACACTAAAAATAGGGATTAAAAACTTAGCAAAATCGTCAACAGTAAGAGACCTATCTGTAGAACTAATACTAACGCCAGTATATGGCTCAACAGGAATTCTAGCAGACATACCATTCACGCCACTAAATAGTGGAAGCAAAAAAACACTAGACAAAATAAGAGCCGGACAAACAGCGGAATTTGAATTTCAAATAGCAACATATCCTGACGCAGAAAGCAAACTATACAAAGTTCCAGTACAAATAAAATACAGAGATGAAATAGGAACACAATACAATGATACAATACTAATAGGTCTGGAAGTGAACAGTAAACCCGAACTAATGATAACTTTAGAAGACTCACAAATAAACACTCAAAATCCAAAAGGAGAAATAACAATAGCAGTAACAAACAGAGGTATAAGCGACCTAAAACTAATGACTTTGACGCTAGAAGAATCTCAAGACTACCAAATAATAAGTCCTACAAACCAAATATATTTAGGAAATGTGGATTCAGATGACTTTGAAACAGCTAGATTTGAAATAAAAACACAAGGTTCTGGAACAATAAAACTACCAATTCAAATAGAATACAAAGACTCCTTAAACAAAGACTTCAAAGAAAACTACGAAATAGAATACAATATACTAGAACCAAATGGAGAACAAAACAACACAGGAACCATAATAATTGTAGTAATAATACTAGCAATAATTGGGATAATAATATACAAAAAAAGAAAGAAAAAAAGAAAATAAACTTTTTTTAACTTTTTATTAATATGAAAAAATGAAAAAAAACAAAAAAACTCTTCGTACTGCTGTACTTTCAAGCTTGCTTGAAAGTTCGGAACTTAGTGACCGAATGCAGTACTTAAGCTTGCGTGTTATGAGCGTAACCATAAAATGATAAGAGACTACATAAAAATAGCGTGGAACAGCCTGAAAAGAAGAGGTATAAGATCTTGGCTGACAATGCTAGGAATATTTATAGGGATTGCTGCAGTAGTATCCTTAATAAGTCTTGGAGCCGGATTAAAACTTGCAGTTGCACAACAATTTAATATTCTTGGAGCAGAAAGAATAACCATACAAGCTAAAGGTATAGGTGCTGGACCTCCAGGTCTAAACGTGGCAAACCCCCTTACAGACGCAGAGTTAAAAGTAATACAACGAGTAAGAGGTGTGGATATAGTCGCAGGCAGATTAATAATTCCGACAACTGCAGAAGTAAACGACAAAAGATACACAACATACATAGGATCAACTCCTAAAAATCAAGAAGAAAGAGAATGGATAAATACTGTTGGAAACATAGTTATAGAATATGGACGAGAACTGAAACCAACAGATAAAAATAAAATAACAATAGGCAACGATTATCACACAAAAAAAGCATTCGGAAAAAACCTTAATTTAGGAGACTCAATAAAAATACAAGAACAAGACTTTGAAATTGTAGGCATTCACGAAAAAAAAGGATCTTTTACAGTAGATGGCGTAATAGCTATGAATGAAGAGGTCATGAGAGACCTATTCAATGAACCAACAGACTATAATCTAATTGTAGCAAAAGCATCAAATACAAATGAAATGGACGAAGTTGTAGAAAGAATAATAAAAGATTTAAGAAAAGAAAGAAATATAGATGAAGGAAAAGAAGATTTCACTGTTCAAACAAACGAACAAAGCATGCAATCAATAAACGACACACTAAACATAGTAACAATATTACTATCAGGAATAGCAGCAATATCATTATTTGTAGGCGGCATAGGCATAATGAACACTATGTACACATCCGTTTTAGAAAGGCAAGCGGACATAGGTATAATGAAAGCAATAGGCGCACAAAATAAAGACATATTCATTATGTTTTTCATAGAATCAGGATTCCTCGGTCTGGCAGGAGGCATAATTGGAATAATTTTAGGGATGGGCATAGGAAAAACCGTAGAAATAATAGGAACGCTAGCATTAGGATCTAATTTCCTAAAAGCATCATTTACACCAGAACTAATAATAGGAGCATTATTGTTTTCATTCATTGTCGGTGCCGCAGCAGGAACTTTACCTGCCCTAGGCGCAGCAAAAATGAATCCCGTAGATGCACTTCGGGACTAAAAGAGTTCAGCGAGCAGATTAGAGATAAAAAATGGATCAAAATATTCAAAGAATAAAAATGAACTTAAAAAATAAAAACAGACGCAAGAATGTCGTACCATCGAAAATGGTACTTAGCATTGTCAAGGAAAACATAGTTTTCCGGATACCAGAAGCTTTGCTTCTGAGTACGTCTTAAGCGAGCGTAACCAGTTATGATAAAAGACTATTTTAAAATGGCTTTTACAAATCTAAGCCACAGAAGAATAAGAACTTTTTTAACACTAATAGGTATATTTGTAGGAATAGCTGCTGTAGTTGCCCTAGTAAGTCTAGCACAAGGTTTCCAAAACTACCTTGACACAGAATTCAAAGAACTAGGCGCAGACAAAATACTCATAAACCCTGCAGGTTCTGCATTTGGCTTAAACGATAAAAATCCTGATCCTCTAACAACAAAAGACATAGAAATCATAAGAGATGTGAACGGAGTAAAAGAAGTATCTTCCTACTCATATGAAGTATCAACTGTAACATGGGGAGACAACGACCAAACATTCGCAACAATAATAACATATCCCCTAGATGAAAACAGGAAATTACTAGAAGAAATAACAACCTCAGAAATAATAAGCGGCAGAAGACTAAAAAAAGAAGATAAATTCAAAGCAGTAATAGGATACAATTATCAAAACTCAAACAAATTTTCAGAAAACCTAATAACAGGAAAAAAAATAATCATAGAAAATAAACAATTTGAAGTTATAGGCATAAATGACAAAATAGGAAGTCAACAAGATGACGAAGCAATATATATAACGCAAGAAGCATATTTCGAAATATACCCTGATGAAAACAAAGAAGAAGTAGGCGCAATATTTGTAAGAGTAAAAGATGGAGAATCTCCCTCAGAAATAGTAGAAAAAATAGAAAAAGACCTTAGAAAAAATAGAAATGTAAAAGAAGGTGAAGAAGATTTTGAAGTAACAACATTTGAAGACTTAATACAAAGTTTCTTAAACATATTTAATATAGTGCAAGTAGTTTTAGTAGGTATAGCTGCAATATCTTTGGTAGTTGGAGGCATAGGGATAATGAATACTATGTATACTGCAGTAATAGAAAGAACAAAAGATATAGGCGTCATGAAAGCAATAGGTGCAAGAAATTCAGATGTTCTGCTAATCTTTGTAATAGAATCAGGATTCTTAGGGCTTGTAGGAGGCGCTATGGGAGTCATATTAGGAATTATATTAGCAAAAACAGTAGAATATTTCGGAACAAACGCTTTTGGAACAGAATTACTGAAAGCCGCGATGCCTTGGTGGCTTATATTAGGCGCACTAGCTTTTGCTTTTACATTAGGTGCAGTCTTTGGAACCTTGCCTGCAAGACGCGCAAGTAAAATGAATCCTGTAGATGCACTCAGAACGGAATAAAATTAACGCAAGATATCTAATGTGCGTTTTCACTAAACTGAAATATTTGTTAAAAATCCATACGTTAAGAAAAAAAATTATCTCGAAGAAAACAACAAACCAAGTAACAGCATAAAAACCACTTCAAAACAAGCTAAAATTGTTTCATACTAACTAGGTAGTTAGGAAAATTTAAATAATATTAATAAGAAGATACTGCTATGGTGACTAAAAAAACAGAAAAATCAAGAAATTTAGATTTACTAATGCTCCTATTATATCTGCTAGCAATGTTAATATTATACGTGATATTCAAACCATATTTTTCTGCGCTCATGTTGGGTGCAATAATCATAATATTTCTTTATCCTTTAAACAAATGGTTTCAAAAGAAAATAAAAAACAAATACATAACAAGCACAATAATGCTACTAATAGCAATACTCATAATATTTATACCAGCAGTATTTGTAACAACAAACCTTATAGGAGAAGCAGGAAAAGCATATACTAGCTTTAAAAACGTAGATATGGTCATAGTGACAGAAAAAATAAATGAATATACAGGATTAGATTTAGATATAATGTCTTTTATAAAAGGAGTGAATTCTAAACTTCTAAATTATGTATCAAACTCAGCATTCTCCTTAATAGGATCAATAACAGATATAATACTAAGCACGTTTGTGATGTTCTTTTTCATATTCTATGGGTTTAAAGAAGGAGACAAAATACAAAAATCAATAATTAATATACTGCCCATAAAAAAAGAACAAAAAGTAGAAGTAGAAAGCGAAACAAAAAAAGTAATTTATGGTGTGATGTATGGTCAGTTTCTTGTAGCATTAATACAAGGAATACTAGGAGGTATAGGATTTTGGATATTTGGAGTCCCAAATCCAATACTGTGGGGATTCATAATGGTCTTATTTGCATTTCTACCATTCCTAGGAACTCCTATAATATGGCTTCCAGCATCCATAATAGTTTTACTAAGCGGAAACACTGCATCAGGTATAGGCCTTATAATATACAGCGGAATACTTGTAACAAACATAGATAATGTCATAAAACCAAAAATAATAAGTGATAACTCAGGTATACACCCTGTACTTGTCTTAGTAGGAACACTAGGGGGTCTAGCGGCATTTGGATTAATAGGATTCATATTAGGTCCTATGCTTGTAGCACTATCAACACTAATCATAAAAATATATATAAAAGAAGTAAATAATGAAACCTAATCATTACAAGGTTCGCAGGACTGTTTTTTTAAGACTTTAAAATCTTTATAACTTTTATTTAATCTGTTAACTTCATAATCTTTCAATTTAGATATCACTTTACTTTTCAATTTTTCATCTTTAATAATTTTAGAAACTTCAACATCCCAATCAACAATAGGAAACGTCCTTAATTCACTAATAAATTTTCTGTCGGCATCACCTATAAGTCTATGGATATCCTCTGCGCCTGTTGTACCAAATATCTTTGTGGCAGGAATCTTAGTAATTGCATTCGCGCCAGCTCTTAATAAAATGCTAATTTCATTAAGCCTTGTTTCAGCAGTTCCCACAACTATTTCAATTTCAGGAAAATCAATTCTAGTTTTAGCTATCCACTCCGCAACAAACTCAGGATCAGGACCATGTTCATAAGGAGTCCCTTTAACAGGGCGCAAGGCATAATAAGTAATTCTTGAAAGTTCATGTTTCTTGATGAATTCTTTTACATATTTGTAATCAGAAATAGGCTCTCCGAGACCTAAAACAATAGTTATGCTGGTTTTCAATCCCAATTCACGCGCAACTTTAAGAGAATGCTCATAAGGCATCATTGGTTTTCCCGGTGCAACCTTTTTGTGAAGTTTAGGCTCTAACGTTTCAACAGAAGCAACATATCCTTCTATATAAGGAATAAGTTGCTCAAATTGTTGTTTTGAAAGAGTTCCCAGATTAACCCAAATTTTCTCACCAAAAATATCACTTACAGTTTTAGCAATCTTAACAAGATCCTCAAACTCAAAAATACCATATCCTCCTGTAATAAACTCAAGTTTCCAATTTAAGAACTTAGCAATAAATGCCTCTGCATAAATAGATTCATAAGTTCTACGTGCATTTGCAGGATGCTTAATTTTATGCTTTTGAGTGCTTCTAAAACAAAAATCACAATTTCCAAGAGCACAATACCAAGACAAAAAAATACACCTACCAAGCCAAGCATCACCATTAAAATTAGATTTATAACAAGAATTAGCTTTATCAATTAAGTTTTGCAAATCTTTAGTTACTATAATTTCATCCACATTATTTTTTCCTTGAATCGGCATATGTCAAGAAATCGACTTTGTTTTTTAAATAATTTGGTTGTTAACAAATACATAATTAGCAAATTAAGGCTTCAAATTTTCATTTTTTTATGTAAAAACTATTTCTGTCGTGATAAATTGCGAGAACTTTTTAGATAAATTTGAAAGATTCTTTTATAGGTATTAATGAATTACACATATAATGCCTTAAGATTGATATTGTTCATATATTTTCTTTAAAATACTTTAAAAGAAATAATTTTACTAACAAGCTAATTATTAATGTTCAATTATGACTATTTTTAAAGCTCAATTCTTAAGAAAAGAAAGCAGCTCAAGTAACGTAGCTGCGCTCCAAGCTTGACATAAACAACCTTTACTGTTATTTTCAGCAGCATCACTTAATTCAGCACACTGTCCAATAAAACCAGAAAATAACATCTCTCTAATAGAAGCTGCTTTAATTTTATCAATAAATTGCTGATAAGTATTATTTCCTATAATGCTACTGAATTTATTTAAACTTATGGCGGCAATATTATTAACATAATACCAAGAATCTCCTCTGTGATAACTATCATTAGTCATGCCTGTATGTCTATTGCAAAAAAGAGAACTTCTCTTAGATATGCTACTTAAACCACCCCAATTAAGCCAACAATTCTCTAGCACAAAATCAAATGTCTTTTTCCAAATAGAATTGGACACGATTTCAGGAGCAATATAATACGCTAAAAAAATATTAGGTCTTGCAGTCCAATCAGGAGAAAAATCAAAATAAATACCATCTAATAAAATATCCTCAAAAACAAGATTCTTATTAACAGCAAAGATTAATTCTTTTTTCATAATACTGTATTTTGATTCATCAACACCTAACATAACGGATAACTTTTCAGCCAATTCCAAGCCCTTGAAATGAAGTGCTTGAATCTCAACTCTAAAACCATCTCTGACATCGCCTGTGTTTCCATGAGTATCCATCCAAGTTTCTAAACCGTGATTAAAAAATAAACCCTCTCTAAAATTAGACTCTCTAATCTTACTAATAGAATTTAATAATTTAACGTAAATAAAAATCAATTCTTCATCATCAAAATAATCTCTCAAAAGTTCTTCATCTTCCAAATGTAAAATAAAATTTAAAGTTCTCTTATACAACCAACCAATACCATCAGCACTACCTAAATCTGAATGAGGTCTTCTATTAGCTAAAAAACCATTATCCAATACATTATTCCAATTATTCAACAAAATCTCTTTTAACAACCAATAATTTTTCTCAATTAATAAACCAACACAACTAATCAATTCATCCCTAGACCAAATCTGAAAAAACCAGGGTAACCCTGCAAAAATACCATAAGAATTATCTTTAGAAAAATGAGTTAACAGATTATGATTAGCAATCTTAACAATATCCAAATTAACATCCTCGGAATTTATGTCTTTAACCCTGTGACCTTCTACGTTGCTATAATATGCCCTAAAACAATCAGACAATGCAACTTCCTTATTAGAATTAAAAGAAAATACAAAAAAAGAATCTCCTTTGCAATCAACATCTAAATCAAAACCGTAATTGACATAAAACTCGCTTTTAGTATTTCTTTGAGCATCAAAATTGTAATTTCTTTTTATCCATTCATTTCTCTTTACAAACTCAAAATTCCCTTTTAAAACAAGAAACTTAATCTCTCTTAGATCGCGTAACGAATTATCATAATATTTTTTATACTCAACAACCAAACAACCCTTTTCAAAATAAAAATCATAAACTTTTCCACTATCATCAAAATCATGAACCCTGCGAAAATCAAGAAACACATTAATCAAACCTTCATAATTTCTAACTACATATGTAAAAGTGGTGTCATTATTTAAAATAAAAGTCTCAACACTATTTCCAGTAATTCTCTCAAAATAATTTCCATGATTAATGATTTTTTCAGGAGAACCTCTTAAACCAATGTGTTCTATACTCTTAAATAAATTCCACTCATCTTCTAGAAAGTGAAACCAACCTAAATACTGAGAAAAAGAACTACTTCCAACACCTAAAAAACCACCGCTATTGCTAGAGAGCAAGAAATTATCGGAACCTTCCCCGCTCACCTCTTTTTTATTAAATTTATGAATGATGTTCATTGAAAATTAAGTGTAATGAATTTCTGAATTATCTCCAACATTAAGCTTCTTTGCATTTCCTCTAATGATTGTTTTCTTACCAATCATGCACTCTTTTAAAGATGCATCTTCAACAACTGCACTTTCATTGATTATGCTTTCTTTGATTATGCTGTTCTTAATAACTGCTTGTCTACCAACAGAGACAAAAGGTCCTATTATGCTGTTTTTAATTATTGCGCCTTTTTCAATATAAACAGGTTTTAAAATCACAGAATTCTCGACTTCAGAAACTCTGCTTTTATTTTCACTCAACAAATATCTATTAGTATTCAAAATGTGAGGGATATTTCCGCAATCATACCAGTCAACAACCTCTAAACTTTTAATTTTTAAACCCTTGCTAATCATGAATTGTATTGCATCTGTTAATTGATATTCTCCTTTATTAGTTATTTCATTAGAAATAATGTGATTTAAAGAATCAAACACTTCATTAGAATTACTAAAATAATAAAGTCCTACAATTGCCTCATCAGAAATTGGATTGTCAGGTTTTTCCAATAATCTTGTAACAAAACCATCATGCTTAAAAACAACACCAAAATTACTAGGATCCTTAACTTTCATAGTCCAAATTAAACCCTCACAATTACGAGGTGGAAAATTCTTCCAATCAACTTCAATCAACGAATCTCCTAATAGAATCAAGACATCATCGTTTTTACAATGTTTTCTAGCACCATAAATTGCATGTCCAACGCCTTTTTTTTCTTTTTGCTTAATAAAAACAGATTCAAAAGAATAATTCTTTAAAATTTCTCTTAACTCGGAGTAATTTTCATCAACGATAAAAATAGCCTTATCGATTTTTAACTTAGATATGCTATTAAGAATATGCTCGATCAAAGGCTTACCTGCTATGTGAACTAAACCTTTGGGTGTGGAATGAGGACTAGAACCTAAAAATTCTCCTTTTTCAGCCATTGGCACGATTAATTTCAAACTGATACCCCCATGTAATCACAACTGAACACATCTTTATATAGTTTTCTACATTCTGGTTAGCAACTCACAACACAATCTTAAATATTCTTATTAAGCTCTAAGTTGAGAAAATGAAGATATTTGTCTTTAGAATGTAAGAATAAACAATTTTTGAGCAAGATAACGAAATATTTTTATAATTATGAGGTAGAATCCGTCATATGAAAAGGAGACGGATAGTTTTGTTGTTTGGTTTCTTGTTTTTTATACTTCTATTAATTTTGACTGTTAGTGCGCAGGTTCCGCAGGAGGAAATTGATTTGAGTTTGGGTTTGCTTGGTCGTAGTAGTGGTGTTATGGATTGTTATGTTCATAATTTGTTGGAGCGTGGCGTTTCTTGTTTGGAGGGTTTTGATGTTAGTTGGGATTTGCAGCTTTCTGGTCATTTTAATCAGGCTCCTGGTCATGGTTTTTATTTGTGCTGCTCTTCTCAGGGCAGAGATGCTGCGGAGGTTTATGGTTTGAATTCTGTGGATTTTTTTGTTGCTAAAACAGGTCACGTTTGGAATTATAGTCAAGGCAAGAACTATAATGATAATGGTGGTGGTTTGGAAGAGGTTGATGTTGGTGCTTTGAGTTGTGCTGTGAGGAATGTAAGTGCTTGTCTTGGTTATGAGGAAGAATTGTTAGCGGTTAGTAATCTTGTGAATGGGCATGTTGGCAGTACTTCCGATACAACGATTGGTAATCCTGGTGATGATAAGTATCCTTATCCTAGCGGACACAGTTTTAAGTATAGTTTGTGTTGCACGACGCCCGAGCTTTGTTGGGATGGAACTGATAATGACGGCGATGGATTTATTGATTGTGCTGATCCTGACTGTTATGGGTCTGATATGGATCCTAAGCCTCCTAATCCTTTAGCTGGAAAATATGGTGCTGGCCCTCAGCTATGTACTGGCAGCCCTTTTGACACGAATGGTTGTAGTACTGGTAGTGTTGGTGGGGTTAATGAAAGCTGTCAAGGACCAAATGATTTATTTGGAGCTTCACAGTACTTTTATTGCAGTTACGGTTTGTATGACGAATTTAATTTAAGAGATGATAACGGGGAGTTGTTGGATGATAGTAGTCAAGTTGGTGTGTGTTGTCCTATAGGGACTTTTGCTTTTTATGATAGCTTAACTGGTTTGTGGGAATGTCAGCAAAGAGATGAGTGCGGCGTTGCACCCAATACTGTTTGTAAGTTTAGTTTTGATGATACTAACAATCCGTTCTATAATCGTACTGGTTGGCTAGCAAGCACAGACTATTTTAATAATAATTTGTGTAATTCTCCGTTTTGGGTTGCTTCTCAATATACGCCAGAAGAATTAATGCCTCATTGGGAAGGCAAAAGCACAGCTTGCTGCAAAATGGAGAAATATGGTAAAACAGATTACTGGTTTGATAAAGATAACGTTAAAATATTTGGTTATCACGAACCAGACGAAGAGGAAGAATGAAAACAAGAATGTTTTCTTTATCTTCCTAAGGGGTACCCTTGCGGTAATAACAATTTTTGTTGTGTCATACCCCAACAAGCTTCTGTTAACTGCGTATCGTTGTAACCAGTGATGTCTGTTGCAAGAAAATAATCAGCAACCTTAAACATCAACGTAGGAGGATCTCTACAATTAAGAATGCCTTCAAATATCTCAGAAACTTTATTGCCAAGTGTTGAGTAAGGTTCGAATTTTATTCCAGCACCTTTTATTCTGTATAAAGAATCTATTGATTGACTATTACCCGTAAAATTCATAAAATAAATATTCGCGTAGTTATAGCCATCGTATTCTTCAGCGATTCGGTCGTATATTTCGTTATTCAATATGTCGTCAACCTTATGCGGCCCAGAATAATTAACTCGCTTCCACTCTTCCAAACTCGTACCTTCAAGATTTAGAACTTTTTTTAAGTCTGTTAGTACTGTGTCTCTTTCTTGAATTTCAAGTTCATGTGCTGGTGTTCCGTAGTGTTGGTTGATGTCGCTTGTGATTATGAATAGTGTGTCTGTGTGTTCAGAAGTCCATGTGGTGTTTAGGCCTGATTTGTTTATTGCTCTGTGTTCTGGGTTGTCTAAATCAAGGTATCCGCCTGCGTAATCGTTGGTTCGGTATTTGCTTTTGAAATCAAACAATGCTAGATCTGCTTCATCATATGCTTTTTGCAAGGAATCAGTTTGTATGTACATATCGTTGTAGACTTCTACGTTTGGATAATCGTACAAATATCCTGTTATTGCTACAGGCTTTTGGTCTAGCATTGACCCTTTTTTGTGTATTACTCTAGCATTTAATTTATCTTCATAGTCTGGAAATGTGATTGTTATTTCTTGGTTTTCCGTATCTGGCCTTTTGAATGTTATATCTACTAGTCCGTTTGTGTCGGAGTAAAAAGTTGTGTCTAATACGCCTGAAATGTTTGTTGGTAATTCTTTGTTTGCGTTTACTTCTCCTAGGCTGGTAACGTACCAAAGCTGCACTGATACGTAGTTGTCTTTTAAGTTTAGTTTGTGCTTTTGATTCGTTATGTTTGTAGGTGCATCTTTTGGTGTGCTTACTATTGCAGTATCTGCTCTGTATTGTTTCAGGTTTCCTTCAAGATTTTCGGGGTTAGTTATTAATCTAAAATACAAATAATCAGAGTCTTGAAAATTCTGCGAAGCTTGCGAGGCTTGCACTTTTTGCATATTGTGTTCATTGTTTCCATTGCTTTTGTTTACGGGCATTTTTATGGTTCTGTTTCCTTTTACGCTCTCATGAGTAATTTGACCGTTCTGAATTGTTATTGCTCTGGTTATTACACCGTGTTTGTTGCTGTACGTTTCAAAATAGTGCGAGTTTGCTAATCCGTGAAAATTGTTTTTTGGCAAATCGTT